>JAZRKS010000111.1:0-3032 GCA_045646445.1 Eubacteriales bacterium
GGATTGTTAAAAGCAAAAAATTATAGCAAAACAATCCCTCAGTCACCTGCGGTGACAGCTCCCTTTACACAAGGGAGCCTTAAATCGCCGTTTCTCTGCTGATCGTGGGTTCGGGCTTCTGCCCGATTTCGCGCAGTGGACGCCCACGCGCTATGCTTGCCCCGGACGCAAGCGTAGGTAAAACAAAAAAACACAATCCAAGGAATACTTGTATTTGAAACAACGAATTGATAATTGTTTTTTCACAAATATGTGCTATAATATAATCACACCGGTGATAAAACTTTTGGAGGTGCTTTTATGCAACTTGATTTAGGACAAAAAATACGCGAACTGCGTCGGCGTGACGGACGTACACAAGAAGCACTTGCCGAGGCAATCGGAGTGACATCGCAGGCGGTTTCTCGCTGGGAGGCAAATGGTGGCTATCCCGATATGGAAATGATTCCGTCAATCGCAAATTATTTCGGCATTTCAATTGACGAACTGTTTGGTTACAACAATGAGCGTTCTAAAAGAATTGACAAATTGGCTACCAAAATAGATCAGATGAATTTTCAAAACAACGGCAAGGATGTCAATATCGATGAGTGTATTTCACTTGCAAGGAATGCACTGATTGAATTTCCGGGCAATGAAAAAATAATGTTATGCCTCGCCTCGGTATTGTATAATGCAGGATATGTTCGATATGGAGAATATCATTTATCGGATGCCGATGGATACGATGTTTTAGATGTTGAAAAACATCGAACCTACTCCGAATGGAAAGAGGCAATATCTCTTTATGAAAAATTGCTGAAGACGATGGAAAATGGTGAGCCACGTCATCGTGTGATTCGCGAGCTTACCCAGCTGTATTTGAACACAGGAGAACACACACGAGCACTTGAGGTTATTGAATCTGCCCCTAATATATACGGGTCAAGAGAATTTCTCAAAGCCAAGGCAGTGGACGGAAAGAAACGCGCCGAGGCTTATGGCGAGGCCTTGCTGAAAATGGTTAGAGCTTGCTCTGAGCTTATGGTCAGCGGTGTGATCGCCAATGAAAAGAATATATCCGTAGTTGAAAAAGTGCAAAGCTTGCGCGCTGCTATCGAAATATTTAATACGGTTTGCACCGATGGTAATTGTGGATTGCATCATTCCTATATTGCACGAGTTTATACATTACTTTCCTTGTATTTGTGGTTGGACGGTCAAAAAGCCGAGGCTTTTGATGCCTTGGATCTTTCGCTGTCACACTTCAAACTCTTTGATGAAAGCCGTACAAAAGAAGCAGGAAGCTATACCGCACCACTGATTAAATTGGTTCAGCATGAAGTGTGCCAAAGCAATCCCGATACTGATATGCCAATCGAGACCTCTCACATAAGCCTTGCAGAAGATTGGCCTTGGTGGTGTGTGCCCGAATATTCAACTGTAAAATCCGAAATACAAGCTGACCCTCGTTGGAATGAATGGGTGTCGAATTTACAGCAATAATCTTTGCCCCGCCTCGCGCGGGGCTTTGCTTTTGTGCCCACAAAAGCAGTGCTTGTCAGGAAAAGCCGGCGGACTTTCGGGGCGCACATAATTAGCCTTCCCCAGCGGGGGAAGGGGGACCGCGTTAGCGGTGGATGAGGTGTTATAAAAGTCGATCAAACTCCTCATCCGTCAGGCTTTGCCTGCCACCTTCTCCCACAGGAGAAGGCTTACTATCACCCGACAGTACACTGAAATGGCGTAACACACTATACCTAAACGAGCAAGGCGTGTGAAAAGGAGTACGAACAAATCGTTCGTACTCCTTTTGTTGTAGGGCGGGGGTTTATCTCCCGCCGCTTTATTATTCTATAGCGTTTATTTTCGGCGGCAGCAAGCCACCGCCTTACGATATTCTCGGCAGGCAAACCTGCTTTATCGCAGGTCGCCCTTAGTGTGCGTTTTTTTTCGATTTTATCAAAATTTCAAGAAAAAGCAGAAACGGGATAGCATCAGCTATCCCGTTTGGTTTTTATTCGTTTGGTTTTTCTTTCTTTTGTGCTCTTTTGGCTGTCATTTTGGCTTTTACGACACGCCAGCCGCCCTTCTTGCGAATGATGCGACGCACGATTAGGAAAGCAATCAAAAGAACCAGAACCGCTCCCACAATGGGCAGGACAATGGTAAAGACAACGTCGTTGTTGTGTCCCGTATCGTAGTCGTCGATGATTTGCGACTGTGCAAAGGCTGCCTCAAATACGAGATCCTCTTCCTCTCCCGTCACAATAACGGGCACGTTGCCCCACCCCGTAAAGGTGTAGGTGAATTCGCCCTCTGTTCGCTTGGGCGGATTTTCGGGCAGAACGATCTCATCGCCTGCAAAATATTCGGCATAATCCCAAACCTCGCCGTTTACAAGGAAGGTCACGCGGTAAACGATGCGTTCCACCTCCAAAACAACGTGTACCGCAGATGCGGGCATTTGGAAGGAAAGCTCGGTGACGGCAATCTCATTGCCGTTTTCATCGGTTACCTTTGCGCCAACCACCTTATAGCCGTAAACACAGTTGATGTTAAGGGATACCCAATCGCCCACAACCGCCTGCGTTGCCAGCTGCATAACGTTGCAAAGCTTGTTGGCGGCAGGAATGATATAATACGCATACATGGTGCGCACAACAAACGCGCCGTTTGCCACATAGGTGGCATTGGGCAAACGCTCCCAGCCGTTTTCGGTTTGCAATTCAAACACCGCTTCTCTGTCGCTCTCCTCTTCGTTTACAAAAGCAACTTCAAAGTGCGGCAAGGCGGTTCCCTCAGCCGTGGCAGAGGTGGAGAATTGATAAAGGACAACGTCGCCATCCTGACGGGTCTGCAGTGTCAACGTAGGACAACCTGCGGCAATATATGCCTTGAGCTCCTTACCCGAAAGAGATACGGAAAGCTTGTCTTTCCAAGAAACTGTCAAGGTCTTACCCATATCATCTGCCAAAAGCGCGGCTTGCGCAAGCTTGACTGCGTTTTGAGCGGAGAGAACGGTGATCTCACCCTCTCCTTGGAGAACCTCC
>JAZRKS010000112.1:0-8602 GCA_045646445.1 Eubacteriales bacterium
CCTTTTTTGGCGCTGGATTGCTCTTCTTGAGCGTGATCGAAAGTATTCTCATCCTCATTCTTTGCACGGGTGTCACACTTTGCTTTTACCGCGTGAGCAAATTCGCAGGGATGCTCCTTTTGCTCCACGAGCTTTGGCTTATTTATATGCTTATTCTCAATTTTGCGGTTTTTTTCAATGCATAAGAGCGTGATTTTATCACAATACTTTCAAAAAAGAGAAAAATTTTCAAAACCACTTTACAAATACACCAAAATGTGATATACTGAATATGCCAAACAAATTCAATATTCCATTTTAATGTAAGCGTGTATTTTTATCTTGGTAAAAATACAGGCTCGATTTTGCATGGCGTTTGCGTTATGTGGAATGAATTTGTTTGGCGACAATCAGAGTCGTGTGTTTTTCGGTGCGTCGGCTTTGGTTGGCGCACTTTTTAGTTCACCGAGCTCGGGGAAGTCTCACTTATGAGAAACAAACAAAAAACGGAGGAAACAAAAATGAAAAAAATTGTAGCTGTTCTGCTTATTGTTGCCGCACTTGTCACTATGGCAAGCTGTAACAAAAAGGTTTACGAGGCAAATGCCAAGGAATTTACATCGGATGGATTAACGCTTACTCTGACGGATGCGTTTGTAAAAAAAGACCAAGAGGGATATACAGTATGTTATGATTCCAAATCGGTAGCTGTGATCGCCCTTAAAGAATCGTTCTCCTTGCAAGAAGGTGTTAAAGATTGGACTCTCGAATACTATGCAGGCCTGATCAAAAATTCCAACTCCAAGCACTCTCCCAGTGATCCCGTAAAGGTTGGCGACCGTATGGTCATTGAATATACCTTCTACAATCCCGATACCGATATTACATATCACTATTATACCTGCATGTACAAGGGAAGCGATGCATTCTGGATGGTACAATTCGCTTGTGATGTGAATGATATTGAAGAATATAAGCCCTATATGATTCAGTGGGCAGATTCTGTGCGCGTTTAATTTCAATTTTATTCTGACTTTCCCAAAACAAAAGAACTCCGAGAGCACAAAAGTGTTCTCGGAGTTCTTTGATTTGTTCAAAGGCTTAGGGCTGATAGTCGCCAAATCTATCCATACCCGTCCAACGGCAAGCATCTCGGGTTTTACAATGAGGGCATTTTAGGTTTGCTTTACCAAAAGCACGAATCGTGTTATATCTATGGAAGAGCATATGATACCACTTTTTATAGAATTCACCGCCGCAGTTGGGACATACAAAGGGCTTTTCTGCAGTGCTTTTGTATTCTTTAATCCAATAATCCAAACGAATGATATCCCAAATCATAAAAAATCTCCTATCAATTAAGATGCATCAAAAAGGAAAATCCAATCTCTTGACCATATTATAGCATATATAAAAGCATTTGTCAATGGTTTTTCTGAAAAAACAGAAAAAGGGCTGTTTTTTCAAAAACAGCCCTCATATTTATTGATTTTCAAAACGTTTCAAAATAGTCTCATAGGTGAGCCCATAGCTTTCGGCAATGTCGCGTGCGTAGCTCTTGCCGTCGGGCTTTGCGCGTGTAATTTTGAAGGAACGCTTGCCTTCACCCTTCATACCCGCTACAAGCGTGTCGATGGCAACACCGCCCGATGCTTTGGAACGTGCATTGATATTATCAATCTCCGCCGCCAACTCGTGCAAGTGGGTAGAGAAGAGGCATCTGCATCCCACGTGAGCCAAACCGCCAAGAACCTCTGCCGCAATGTAGGACGCCTCGTAGCTGCCCGTAGAGGAAAGTGACTCGTCAAGCAGAACAAGACTGTTAGCCGTTACACAATCGAGAATTTCGCTCAAACGTGCACATTCCTCACCAAGACGGCCCTTGTCAATGGTATCGTCCGCGCCTGTGGGGAAGTGTGTATAGATGCCGTCAACGGGAGACATTGCCGCCTTCTCGGCAGGCACGTACATACCCAATTGCATCATGACTTGTGCAAGACCAATGGCGCAGGTGATAACCGATTTACCGCCGCGGTTGGGACCCGAAAGCACGTAAATGGTTGCATTCTCGTCAAAAATGAGGTCGTTTGCCACGATCTCATCCTCAATTTTGAGGGCAACGCAGGGATTGTAAAGAGCAGTTGCCGCAAAAGCACGCTCTTCAATGGGGCGAATATCGGGCAGGGAAAGGACGCAACCTTTTTGGCGTAGCGCGCGGAGCATATTGGTGCCCTTAACCAAAAATTCAAATTCGGGCATCAGATTGAGCAAGAACTCGGTGTTCTCCAAAACGTAGGTTTGAACAATCTTCTTCCAAGAACGCAAAGAGGAGCGATAAACGTCGTTGATGGCACTGTTGAACGCCAACGAAAGCGCCATTTTTTGATTTTCACTCTGTTTTTTTCCAAAGGGAACAAGGTTTGCAATGCAGGTATAGTTATCGTTTTTGAAATCGAGACGCAAAATCTTATCAAGTGCATCGCCCGATTTAAAGGACTCGGCATTGATAGAGAGCACACCTGCCGATGCAGGACGAAGCTGTGCATCAAGGTTGACACCAACGGTCACGCTCTTAATTTCGCGCACGCGGCGTGTTAGCTCGTTCAGCTTTTCGTTCAGCTCGCGGTAATAGGTGCTTTCTGCAAGTGTGGTAACAAGCTCGGAGAGCGCCAAAAAGGCAGGGCTCTTGAGCTCACCCTTGACCTCGGTCAGGCAATCGTGCAAAACCTTAACGCTCGAGACGTAAAGCTCGATTTCGGTAATGCTCGAAAGATAATCGTTGGTGTCGCCGCTATCCGCCTCGAGACGGCGCAACTCCATAATATCGTTGAGCACGGGCACGAGCTTATTTAGCATCTCGGTGAGTGCCTCGCAACGGAGCATATCGTCAAAAGTAGCAATGCGGTAGCGAATGACCTCGGCATCCATTGTAAAGAACTCCGAGAGGTCGCGGTTCTTGAGATTGAAAATTTCAAGAAGCCCCAATTCTTGCAGAGTAAACAGATCGATATCGGGTACACATTCGCCGCTATCGTGCTTTTTGCGCAGCTCTTCGTTGGGATAAATCAAGCTAAAGGTGTTAAAATCCATATGGAACGGATCCTTTCTTACAAAACTACCTATAGTATAACATACTTTTTGACATTCGTCTATACAAAGTGCGAAAAAAATCAAAAAAATGCTATTGAAAAAACACCTGCAATATTGTATAATAAAGAAAAGAAGAAAGAAAAGGAGGGCAACTGCCGTGAATTTTGATATTTTTGCACCCGACTACGGCACTTTGCCGTCCGCTTATTTTGCAAAGTCTTTTATCACCAATCCAATGGAATCGTTTTGGAGCGATGATCTCCTCGCTCTTTTGCGCCTTTGCGGCGAAAAAGATGAAAAAATAGGGGAGCGCGCATCGGACTATGACCGTTTTCTTTCGCTTTGTCGCGCTTTGCCACTTTTAGAAGGTCACCCTACACGCGCGTGGATCGCATCTGTTTTGCAAAAATATTTCGATCTGCAAGAGCTTCCCACTGAAGAAAACGCACCCAAAGTGTGGAAAAACCTCTCGCAAACCCTTTTGGAGCATCCGCTTGCGGCAAAGGAGCTTGTCAGTGGTGCTTGGCTCTGTGATGAGCTCAAGGTTCCCACAAACCTACCCGAGCAGGTTACCCCCGTTCTGCACGCCAATCTTTTGCTCCAAACCAATGCAAAAAATGCCGCCGCTTGGAGTGCAGAGATCGCATCTGTTGTTGCGCATTTTGCCGTGAACGGATGCCAAAAAATCGTTTTGCGCTTTGCTCAAAATTTTGAGTTTGTCGCGCCTTCACTTTACGGTGTTGACCGCGCTTTGTCGCTTTCCAAAAAGGATCGCGATGCCGTCAACCTCTTAACCTCTCAGCTTGTGCGTGAGCTTTGTGCCGCCGCACAAAAGGAGGATCTTTTGCTTGTCCTCATCGGCGATGGAAGTTCCGCTGCTATTGCCAACCTTTTGCACTACTGTGAGGGGTGTGTTGGATTGCCGCGCATTACTTGGAGCACCAAGGAGGCAAGGGAAGCGAGTGCGCTCTTGGCTTTCACCGCGCAAGCGCACAAGCATGAAATGCATGCCGCTCTTTTGTATGAAAACGTATTGACAGAGGCCGAGCTTTTTTGTGCCGTCGAGTCCTTGCAGGTGCGCTATCCCGTGGGCAAACTTTGCTTTGTCACCGCGCGCGACCTGCGCCAAACACCTTGTGCACAAGCGCATATTTCGGCAATGCTGCAAAAGCCAAAAACAAAAATCTAAATTCCGCAAAAAAAGCAAAAAAATCTCTTGCAAACGCAATTTGTGTATGCTATAATATAATAAAAGAGTATGCTTATGAGTAAAAAGAAAGGATAAATAAAATGACCTCGATTCTCAAAAAATATCTTCCCACCATTATGGCAGTTGCTGCTATTATATCCTTTGTGGGTGCCATTTTAATTTTGGCAATTCCCGTAGCGCGCGCCGACGTGCCTTATAAGCAGGTTTTGGGTGTTATCATTGCGGTGTTTATGTTCCTGTTGTCGGCTCTCATCGCCATCTACCTCTGGCTCAACCGCGACACCGAACCCAACTTCTTCCTCTTCGACCGTCAAAGAAAGCGTAATATTTCGGTTGATGACCTGACCTTCAAGTTTGCAAACGAGCGTCTGTCTTTCTTGCTCACCACTGTCAGCCAGTCTGCCGAAGGACTTTGGAAAGAAGACGTTCTCGAGAACGAGCTCAAGCTCGGTTATCGCAAGGTCTACCGTCCGCTCATCGCTTACAAAATGCTTTATGATCTGGCAGATAAAAACGTTGATTCCTACTGGGAATATCTCCTGACCGCAACACCCGAAACCGTTCTTTCCATTGCGCGTGCTCTTGAGCAAGCAGGGGAGAAGGAAATGGTCAAGGCATTCATTTTCATTATGGAAAACTACCGCGGCGAGCCCGCAAAAATCCGCAACTTTGTCCTCGGTAACCAAAAGTACATCCGCGGCCGCATCATGGCTTACATCAAGCGCAATATTGAACTGTTTTATTAAGATAGAACATTTGAAAAAAAGAAACAACCAACGGTTGTTTCTTTTTTTTTATTTCATTTTCGCCTTTTTTCTTCATTTTATGTTATAATAAAGGTGCAACAAAGTTTTTTTCAAAAAAATTCCGTTTTTACCCAACCTTTCTCGCACTTTTAATGTCATAAAGGTAAGCGCTCAAAAAACGGAAATTTCCAAAACAAGGAAAGGAGAGCACGCATTGCTTTATCGAGAACAAACAGACGAAACCTTGGTAATGCTCACGCTTGCAGGCGATCAAGATGCCTACGAGGGATTGGTACTGCGTTATCAAAAGGCGGTTCTTGCATCGGCACTGTCAGTCACACACCGAGAGTTTATGGCAGAGGATGCCGCGCAAGATGCCTTTGTAACGGCGTGGATGAAGCTGGATACCCTGCAGGATCCGGCAAAATTCGCTCCGTGGGTCTGCCGCATCGCCAAAAACTGTGCCCTGAATATGCTGGGGCGTTACCGCGACTTTTTGCCCTTTGAGGACCTCGAAAACCTCAATCTTACCATAGAGCAGGCGCAAAACCCTGCCGAGCTTTACGCGCGCTCCCAAGAGGATGAGGAACTACACAAAACCATCGAAAAGCTTTCCGAAAAGGTCAAAACCGTTATTTATCTTCATTATTTTGAAGGGCTTTCCATTGCAGAGATCGCGGATAGAACGCGCACCTCTGTGGGAACGGTCAAGTGGCAGCTGCACGATGGCAGAAAAAAGCTGAGAAAGGAACTTTGTGCAATGAATGAAACCTGGAACGATACGCTGGTTCAGCGTGTAATGAAGAAGGTAGAGGAGCTCAAGGCGTGGCACTTCAAAAATAGCAAAAACGGCTTTGAGGTCATCTACCGTGACGTGCTTGCTGAGGTAGAGGAGCTGCCCGAGTCGCAAGCAAAATACCACGCACTTGCCGATGTGCTGATGCGCGGCTGGTGGTGGGTGAAGGGCGAGGAAAACGACGCCCTCTTTGAACGTATCAAAGATGCCGCTGAGCGCGGTAAAAACGAGGAGGTAATGGAATTTGTTGCAGCCCGCGAGGGAAATACCTTGAGCAGAAAAGCCAAAATCGAGTTCATCCGCGACAAACAAATTCCTCGCTATGAAAACACCGAATTTAAAAATGTATTGGCACGCTTGTGGTTGGCTCTGGGCGTAACCTATTGCGAGGAAAAGGAGTATGATAAAGCCCGCGAGGCATATCAAAAAATGCTTACCTTCGTTCCCAAATCCAATATAAACTACACAGTGGCAGAAATGTATTTAAAGTTGGTGAATTGCTACCAAGAAGAATACAAAGAAAAGAATTCCCGTCGCTTTGTGGTTCGCGGCGGTGCGGTTGAATTGCGCCGTGTGGGCAATGAGTTCCGCCATTATCGCAACTATTCAGATACCATTGGTGAACTATATGGCTACCCTTGGATAGTAGACAACACCTTGTGGATTGCTGCTCGACTGGATGGCTCTTTTACCGCAAAGCTTGCAGTTGGCGAGAGCGCAACCGCCTCTGACGGTACGGTTCTAACCTTTGTAGCAGACAACGAGAGCGTAAAAACGCCTGCCGGCTGCTTTGAGGGCTGTCAACTTTGGGTATCATCTCAAAATTCTAACAATGATGAAATCTATCGCACGTGGTATAAAGATGGCGTTGGTATTGTAAAGCAAGAAATGCATGAGGATGCCGCAACCGAGGTTCGCTATCTCAAGAGCTATTCCGTTTGCGGCGAGGGACTCTTGCCCTTGAGCGTGGGAAACACGTGGGAATATATTTCCAATCACAAAGAAAATTCCCTCGTTGTCAAAAACCGTCTCACCGTCACATACACCGACGAGGATAAGGTTATTCTTTCTCGCTTTGGCGAGACAGAACGTATTTCCTATGACCGCGACTCTTGGCTGGATATGATTACGCAAATTCGCTGTGAGTATTGGCAAGAAGGAGAAAACGGCAGAGAATTGATTGCTGACGTTTCGGATGCTTGCAATCGCGCTGAGGAACTCGCCAAAACACCGATGGAAAAGGCGCACACCCGTGCGGCTTGTTCGGTTGCACGTCGCATTATGGCGACCGATCCCACATTCAACAAGGACCACACCGCAATCGGACATTGGAACTTTTTCACTCGCGAAGACGTACACGAAAAAGAGGGAATCGTCCACCTTGCCGGGCGCAACGGCCGTTACTCCTTTGAATGGAAGAACGTTGGTACCAATTTTGATGCGCATCCGTTGCTCTTCAATGATATTATCGGTATCCTGCAGGATGCAACCAACTGCATCTGGTCGGATGAATGGCGTGTAGGCGGTGAGCCGACGGCACGGTTTGACCTTTGGGGACATTATCCCATGGTTACCAAAATTACCTGCACGGCCGCAGAACCCATTACAACCAAAGCAGGCACCTTTGCGGATTGCATCAAGCTTGAGCTTGACATCAGCGGTCTTGAAAAGAAACCCGGTCTTCTTTATCGCGGTGGCAAAAAGGAATACTACTTTGCTCGCGGTATTGGTATCGTTCGTACCGTCAACGAATATTGTGAGGGTACTCGCAAGGCGATTTACGAATTGACCTCTTATACAGGCACAGGCGAGGGCTATATGCCTATCTGCGACGGAATGCACCGCCGTTATGACGGCATTGGCTTTACCGACGGTTACGTTGGCGCGGCTGAATATCAATACGTTGCAGACTCCACCGACGGACACATTGTTATCTTTGTTGATCGCACGGGTATTTGCCAACTGCCGCCCCCCATCAGCCGCTATGCCTCTGTTCACGGTGAAACCGTTGAAGAAAACCTTTGGAAAGAAGGCAAAAAGGACGAGAGCACCATTCAACACCATCTCAATTCCTTGCGCTTGATGATGCACCATCTCGGTCGTACACACCGCTCGCGTTGCACGCCCGAGCAAGCAGCAGCTTGGTGGAAGCACCGTACCGCACTCATTGAAAGCTTTGGCGAGGATGGGGAAATTCCCGAAGGTTGGCTTGGTACCTATGCCGATTCACTCCTTATCGTAGCTCTTGCATCCTTTGGATGTGGCAAAACAGAGGAAGGCTACGCACTCCTTGAGCGCGTATTTGAACTCTATCCCAAGTGGCTTGCAATTCCCAAGGGAAGAGAACTTGCACTCGATGATGGACACATCTTTGGCGGCATCAAGCTCATCAAAGGGGAAAAGATGTTCCGTCTGCCCAATGACGAAAAGGAGTGGGGAGTACTTAACAGTATGCTTTTCACACTTCCCAACGCGCGCCGCTTGCACGAGGCTCTCACCAAAGAGAGCGGTTGGGAGTGGTTCGACTCCGTCCGCAATGAGGAACGTTTCCAAGCATTTGTTATCCGTGCAAAAGAAATTGAGGAACAATATAAATAAACAAAAGGGGAGCTCCAAACGGAGCTCCCCTTTTGTTTTTATGCTGTTTTCAACCTTCTTAGCGGATGGGGCCTTGGTGCTCAGCCGTTTGCGATAGCAAAAGCGAGGTTCTATACCTCGCGCTGTCTGTCTATTTGCATACTAACAAATCCATTTAGATATTTGTTGTTTGAAAGTTTTTGG
>JAZRKS010000113.1:0-6832 GCA_045646445.1 Eubacteriales bacterium
CACAGAACGACATGGCTACGATCCGACTTTCGAAAATGATATGATCCTTGGGCGAAGAAAAGACGCGATGAATGGCAAGCGTTAATTCTACTGCGCCGAGATTGGATGCAAGGTGTCCGCCGTTCTCCTGTACGCGTTCGAGAATACAAGAGCGGATTTCGTCTGCCAAAGAAGATAACTCTTTGGCGGGCATATTTTTGAGATCTTCGGGGGTGTTGATGCGCTCAAGATGCGGATATTGACCGCTTTTTTTGTTCTCCTGTGCCATTTTGCGTCTCCTTTCTGCCCACGTGGGCGAATTTTTGTGACATACCATAATAGTATACCACGAAAAAGCAAAAATGTCAAGTTTTTTGAAGATTGGAAAATGATTTTTGAGAAAACAATTCAAAAAGGATGCCGCGAAGGCGGCATCCCAAAAATATTATTTACTCGTATAGGTTTGTGTTGGGCGGCAGTGCTTTGTATTCTTCTGTACTCTTAATAAAGTTTACGATTTCATAGTAAGCATAACCAAATGCTTGGTGCTCTTTCCAATCGGTATAATCCCTCACAAACGTTTCTCCGTCAATCATAAAGTTGACTGTTTCACCGTTCAAGGTATAACCAATTTTTAATCTGTAATTGGGGTGCCCTAAAATCTCACTCGCAAAAAAGTCCTCTTTAATGGCAAACGCATTCGCATTGTAAAGCAAGCGGTAAATATCCATGAGCTCTGCACGTGTCAAAACCAAGGTCGTTTCACATTTTGCACCTAAATTGTAGTTGTAACCGTTTTCCAGATGTCCTGTTTGAGAATCGTACTTGCCGTCAAAGCTCCAAGTTAACGAGAATGCAAAATCTTCGGGCATTTCAACCGTTTTGGTCTCCCCACAGGTCTGGCAGGTGTAAAGGATAACCTCTTGGTTGGAAGCTTGTGTAACAACGCCGTCATCGTAGGTGTGCTCTGCCTCAGACGGTGTTGTTACTTGTGGCGGTGTTGTTTGATCCTCCGGCGACGAGGGGGTGGTTCCAAACGGTGTGCCCTCTTGCGGCGTGGTTTCGTTTTCTTGTGGGTTGCCGAGCAAGCAGCCCGTCATTGACGTCAGCAAAAGCGCTGCGGTGAGCAGGAACAAAAACAGTCTTTTCATAGTTTACCTCCTTAAAATTTGTGTAAAAAAGCAAAAAAGCGCAAAGATAGGCCGTGTCAGCTCTACTTTTGCGCGCTTATCGGATTATTTTGCCATCCACAAAGCTTTGGGTGGCAATCAAACACGTTTTGCATCGAGCAGAACTGTTTGGAAATCGCGTGATTTTCAATGTCACCAAATTGTGTACCACTTGTATTTTAGCATATTTTCCCCTCTTTGTCAATAGTTTTTTGACCAAAAGAAAAAAAAATGGAAAATTATTTTTCTTTTCCTTTCAAATTGCGACAAATTATGCGTGGAAAAAGTTCTATAATAATACAAAAAGGACAGCCTTGGCTCTCCCAAAAGAAAGGAATGATATATTTTGCTTTGCGAAAAATGCAAAAAAAGGACGGCTACCGTCTTTTACAATGAAAATCTCAACGGAAAGGTGCGATCCTACTCCCTTTGCGGTGAATGTGCCGCAAAACTGCACGAAAAGGGGGATATTGGAGATATCACCTCGATGCTTGGCAGCTTTGCCGATCCCTTTTGCGATCTGCATGAAAACCTATTTGGCGGCTTTTTTGGTATGAGTGCGCAACCCGTGGCAGGTGGCAAAAAGTGCCCCGATTGCGGATCTCACTTTGCGCGCATACGTGGGAGCGGTCGCGTTGGTTGCCCCACCTGCTACCGCATCTTTGCGGACGAGCTCGCACCAACGCTCCATACCGTTCACGGCGCTACCACACATACGGGTGCTGTTCCTGCGCGTCACCGCGCAAAACGCGCCAAGGCCGAAAAGCTCAAGCAGCTCAAGCACCAAATGCAAGAGGCAATTGCAAAAGAAAACTTTGAAGCCGCTGCCTCTTTGCGCGACGAAATCAAACAACTGGAAGAAAACAAAGGAAAGGAGTGTGATGCATAATGGCATGGTATAACACAGCAGGGCCTCTTGCCGATACCGTTATCAGCTCGCGCGTGCGACTTGCAAGAAACATAAAGGGCTACCCCTTCCCCTCCCGTCTTGATGCAAACGGAGCGAATGAGATCATTGAAAAAATTTCTGCTCCCCTTGAGAGCACTGGATTTCGACGCATCAATTTTTCGGATATTTCTCCTGTGATGGCGACCTCTTACGTAGAACGCCACTACGTCAGCCCCGAGTTTGCCACTATGGAAACGCCGCATACACTCCTTTTGCAAGAGTCGGGCGGCATTGCCGTAATGCTTTGCGAGGAGGACCATCTGCGAATCCAATCCATTCTTTCGGGGCTTTCTCTTGAGGAATGCTACAAAAATGCCTCGTCGATTGAAAAAAAGCTGGATGCCGATTTTGATTTTGCTTACAGCGATACCCTCGGATATCTGACACACTGCCCCACCAATCTCGGCACGGGAATGCGCGCATCGGTAATGATGTTCCTGCCGGCTCTCGCGCGCGGCGGCTATATTCCGTCGCTTGCCGCTCAGCTTGCAAAATTGGGACTTGCGATGCGCGGCATTTTTGGAGAAGGCAGCGGCAGTGCCGGTTGTATGTATCAAATTTCCAATCAAATCACGCTCGGTGTGAGTGAAAATGAGATTCTTTCAAAGCTGACAGAAGCGGTAAAGCAGATTCATGAGAGCGAGATGCAAGCACGAAAGAACATTCAAGAGGATGCACTTGAAACACTGACGGATAGAGTGGCGCGCAGTGTGGGTATACTAAAATATGCTTATATGATGAGCACCGAGGAATTTATCAAGCTCTTTTGCGAGGTGCGGTTGGGCATTTCCAAGGGGCTTGTGCAAGGCATTGGCTACGAGCAGTTGGGCACGCTCTTGGTAGAAGCAATGCCCGCAACTTTGACACTTTCCTCGGAGAGCACGCCCAAGGGTGAGGCGGCACGCGACAAGCTCCGCGCGGCACGCATCAAAGCCGTGCTTGACGTCTCGTAATTGTTAGAAAGGATACCGCATGAAGAACAGATTTACGCAAAAAGCACAAAACGCTCTCAATTTTGCGCTGAGCAGTGCCTCTGATATGGGACACACCTACATTGGCTCGGAGCATCTTTTATTGGGGCTCTGCCGCGAGGAAAGCGGTGTTGCCGCACACTATTTGCAAAGCCGTGAGGTGGATGCCGAAAAGGTAAAAAACGCCATCATTCGCTTGGCGGGTGCGGGGGTTCCCTGTCAAGTTTCGGCAACCAACATGACACCGCGCACAAAAAGCATTATTCAAGCTTCTTATAGCGAGGCACAAAAGTGCGGTCAAGAGCTGATCGGCACCGAGCATCTGCTCTTTTCCATTTTGCGTGAAGAGGATTCTGTTGCCGTGCGTATTTTGGAAAGCTTGCACACGTCGGTGAGCGATCTTTCAAACGATCTTGCCGCCTATATGGGGGCTTCCCCAACGCTTGAGGGCAGTTCAACTCCGCACGAAAAAAGAAAAGAGCGGCAAAAAAGCAATGCACTGAGCGCTACCCAAACGCTCAAAAGCTATGGCAGAGACCTGTGTGAGCTTGGCGCGTCCGATAAAATCGACCCCGTGATTGGCAGAGAGAGCGAAACCGAACGGCTTATTCAAATCCTTTCCCGTCGGCAAAAGAACAATCCTTGCCTCATTGGCGAGCCCGGGGTTGGAAAAACTGCGGTTGTGGAGGGGCTTGCAACACGCATCGTAAGGGGTGACGTGCCCGAAAATCTGCTTGACAAAACGGTGGTTACCCTCGATATCGCCTCAATGATTGCGGGGGCAAAATACCGCGGTGAGTTTGAGGAACGCTTTAAAAACGTAATGGAAGAGGTGCGCAAAAATCCAAATATCATTCTCTTCATTGATGAAATTCACACCATCATCGGTGCAGGAGCTGCCGAGGGTGCGGTAGATGCCGCAAACATCATCAAGCCGGCCCTCGCGCGTGGAGAATTGCAGGTGATCGGTGCTACCACCATTGCCGAATACCGCAAGCATATCGAAAAGGATGCCGCGCTCGAGCGACGTTTTCAGGCGGTAAACGTTGGTGAACCGTCTGCGGAAGATGCCCTTGCCATTCTTCGCGGCTTGCGCGAAAAATACGAGGCGCATCACAAGCTCAAAATTTCGGATGAAGCGCTTGATGCGGCGGTTGAGCTTTCGGTGCGCTATATTCCCGACCGTTATCTGCCCGACAAAGCCATTGACCTTGTTGACGAAGCCGCATCGCATCTGCGCATCCGCGCGCACACCTCCCCCGACGGCATAAAAGCCAAGGAGGAGGAGCTCAAAGCCCTAAGCCGCGAAAAGGAGAGCGCCATTTTGGCACAGGAATTTGAACGAGCTGCCGCCCTGCGCGACAAGGAACAACAACTGATGAGCGAAATTGAGGGTGAAAGATCGCTTTGGCACTCCTCGCGTGACGCCACCAAGCTTTGCGTACAAAAAGCAGATATTGCCGAGGTGGTAACACTTTGGACGGGGATTCCCGTACACAATCTGCTTGCCGAGGAAGAAGAACGACTTCTCCATTTAGAGGAGCACCTAAAGGCGCGCGTCATCGGTCAGGCAGATGCCGTTGCAGCGGTTGCAAAAGCGATTCGTCGCGCAAGGATCGGACTGAAAGATCCGCAACGTCCCATCGGTTCCTTCATTTTTATGGGTCCCACGGGCATTGGCAAAACCGAGCTTGCACGCGCCCTTGCCGAGGTGATGTTTGGGAGTGAGGATGCAATGATCCGCCTTGACATGTCGGAATATATGGAAAAACACAGTGTTTCCAAGCTCATTGGCTCTCCTCCCGGCTATGTGGGCTTTGACGAGGGTGGACAGCTGACCGAAAAGATACGTCGCAAGCCTTATTCGGTTCTTCTTTTTGATGAAATTGAAAAAGCACACCCCGACGTGTTCAACATTCTTTTACAGGTGCTTGAGGATGGACGTTTGACCGACTCGCAGGGACGGCAAGTGGATTTTAAAAACACGGTGATCATTCTCACCTCAAACGTTGGAGCAGGAGAAGCCGCGGCATCAAAAACGCTTGGATTTGTTACAAGCTCCGCCGAGGGAGAGGAAAACGAACGCCGAGAGCAAATGATGCGTGCTTTGCGTGCAACCTTTCGTCCCGAATTTCTCAATCGTGTTGATGAGGTGATCATTTTTAACAGTCTTTCTCGGGAGGATATTGCAGAGATTGCAAAGCTAATGCTTGATGAAGTGGCTTTGCGCTGCAAAGGCATTGGCATTTCCCTTTCCTTTACCCCTGCCGTAGCAGATCTGCTTGCAAAAAAAGGCTTTGATGCCAATTTGGGGGCACGCCCCTTGCGCCGCACGGTGACGCGACTTGTGGAGGATGTCCTCTCAAGCGATCTTTTGGAGGGCAAGTTTGCCGCCCAAGACCGTATCGAGGCAACCGTAGAGGATGAAAAAGTCGTATTTTTGAAGAAATAGCAAAAAAGGACAGAGCTTTTGGTAGCTTTGTCCTTTATTTTTTTGCTTTTTTTACAAAAAAACAACACAAACGTCTCTTTATATGTTATAATATATTTAACTATACTTTTAGGAGGTGCGATATGAAGAAAAAGTCGAAAAAGCTTGTGTTGGCGCTTGTATGCATAGCTCTTGCCGCTTGCCTGATTGGCGGTGTTGCTTTGATTGTAAGCGGTAACACTCGCTATTTTGAAGGCGAGGCTGAAGAATACTATCAGTCTCTTCTTGCCGCAGGCTTTCCCGAGGATTATGCGCGCCCCTTGACCGAGTTACATTTGCTCCACCCCACATGGAGCTTTGAACCGCTCCTTATCACCGAGGGCAACTCCCTTTACCGTTGGGATTACATCATTGAACAAGAAACCAAGGATAAAGAGCTCAACCTCATATCCGGCAGTCTTGATTATTGGATGTACCGTCACCCCACTAACAAGGAGTCCTACGACTCAGGTTACTATCAAGCCTCCAAAAAAACGGTGGAATATTTTATGGACCCCCGCAACTTCCTCAACGAAACCGATATTTTTCAGTTTTACGATCTTTCTGCCGCACACAACGTAGGCATTGAGGAAATTGAAGCCGTTCTTTTTGGCACGTTTATGGAAGATAAACTGCTTGAAAACGGCAAAACCTTTGCAGAATATTTTATGGAGGTTGGTCAAGAGCTTGACGTCAACCCCGTTTATCTTGCGGTAAAAGCACGCCAAGAGCAAGGCGTTAGCGGTGCCTCCCCGGTTCTTGGCGGTGAGTGCGGCACCTTGCTTGCCGACTATTACGCAAACGGCACGCAAACCTCCGAAAGCGGCAATAAGGTCCTGGCCCCCTCCGAGGGTTACACAAATGAGGAGCTGCTGGCACTTGACGGCTATTACAACCTCTATAATATCAAGGCCAGCGGTAACGGGCTTTTCGCAATTTACTATAACGCAATGAAGCGTGCGCAAAGCGGCACCGAAGATATGACCGAGGCGTGGGGCTCCCCCGCGTGGGATACTCTTTGGAAATCGCTTTGGGGCGGTACATACACCATTAAAACAAGCTTTATCGACCGTTATCAGAACACCCTCTATTTGCAAAAATTCAACGTGGATAGCCGTGCAGCTGACCGCAACTTCTGGGGTCAGTATATGCAAAATGTTGCAGGCTCTCTAACCGAATCTCGCACCCTCTTTGGTGCGTTTGCCTCCTCCGATGTTTTGGACGGTGCCTGCAGCTTTGTCATTCCCGTTTATGAGGGTATGCCGAGCAAGCCCTGCGCCGACCCCGCAGGCGG
>JAZRKS010000114.1:0-2537 GCA_045646445.1 Eubacteriales bacterium
GGAAAAGGCGGCGGCTGCCCTTCCCAGAGCGAAGCGACCGCAAGACTTGTTTCCATTGCTCTTCGAGCAGGCATCAGCCAGGACGAAATTCTTGCACAGCTTAAAGGAATCCGTTGCCCCAGCACTGTTCGTCAGCCGGGACTCAAATGCACTTCCTGCCCCGATGCTATTGCAAGAACCATCGTAAAGATGAGCAAAATGCTTGGCACAAACGGCTTCAGCATGGAAGCTGAGGAGGAACCTGCACCAAAAAAAGCTGAGGGCGAAAAGCCCGCAAACAAACCGGTTCTTGGAGCCGACGATAAACTCCATTGCCCCGAATGCGGAAAACTTCTTCGCCACGAAGGCGGCTGCACCATCTGCGACTGCGGATTTTCCCATTGCGGCTGATTGAATAAAAAACAATAAGACAGCCGGAAGGCTGTCTTTTTTCTTTAATATGTGCTAAAATATAAACGGAAAGGAGGCATTTTGATATGGAAACAAAAAATAAAATTATCGAAGAATATAAAAAGTTGGTTGTTTCAGAAAAAAAGGCCAATGTGCCGATTTCTGAAATTTGCGAAAAAGTAGGAATTTCGAGAAAGACATTCTATAATTATTTCCGCGACCGCTGGGATATTCTTGAACAGATAATCCTTAATGATATAGAAAAACCTATTCTATTGGGAAATGCCGAAAAGCTTCCTTATCATGATACCATCTATATAATCTTTGAAAAATTTCTTTTCGAAAAAAGCTTCTATAAAATAGTAATCACCGAAAACTGCCAGAACTCCCTTTTTGAAAGTCTTATAGAGTGTTATGCAAAAATCATCAGCAATTGCTATGACAAACCCGGACTTACAGAAAGTGAAGCAAAATATGTTGACTATAAAGAAGCTTCAAACATAGTAATGCTTTTGCGTAAATGGGCAAAAGACGGAATGAACGAACCTATAGAATCAATGGTAAAAGTTTGTATGTATTCAAATACCGATGCAAAAAGGTAACAGTTTTAAAAACTGTTACCTTTTCTTTACGTTTTTTTGGTTTGTTAATTTTCAAACGATAATTTCTCTGTTAATATTAAAACAAATGAACAAAAAGGAGAAATTATTATGGCAGATTTCAGAGCTGATTACAGCAAATTCACCGTTGAAGACCTTGGCTGGAACAAAGTTCCTTTTGCAGACGTTGACAAAAAGGTTACCGACCTTATGGATTTCACCGGAAAAACCGTTATCGTAACCGGTGCAGGCGGCGTTGGCCTTGGAAGAGCACTCGCACATCGTTTTGCAGCTCTCGGCGCAAAAGTTGTTATGAACGATATCAACGAAGAAGGCCTTATGAAAAACGCAAAAGAAGTTGAAGAAAAATGGAATACCAAAGTATATCCCATCGTTGCAGACCTTGAAAACTTCGACAGCGTAAAAGAATTCTTCGCAAAAGCAAACGAAACTCTCGGCGGACATATCGACGTTGTTATCAATAACGCAACCCACACCAGCTACGGTCCTTTCTTCATGTTCACCGAAGATCAGATCGATACCACCATCAGAGGCGCACTTCTTTCTGTTGTATATTGCCTCCGCTGCGCTTGCGATTATATGATTCCTCAGGGTTACGGCAAAATTGTCAACATTTCTTCCGAAAGCGCTTACAACAAAAATAACGAAAACATCGTTCTCTATGCTGCAACCAAATCTGCAATGAACGGCCTTACCCGCGGACTTGCAAACGAACTTGCTCCTTTCGGAATCATGGTAAACGGCGTTGCTCCCGGCCTTATGTTCCACGACGGACTTCGTTATGTTTTTGATAACCCCACTGAAGAAAACCTCGGCGTAAGACAGACCATGTGCCAGGGTGTTGCAGATACTATCTGCAAACGTCCTTCCCTTGCCGATGAAGTTGCAAACACCGTTGTTTATCTCGCAAGTGATGCTAACACTTATATCTATGGCCAGACCATTCTCAACGGCGGCGGCATCAACGTATTCTGATAAAACAATCTCTTTTCTATTTAATCTAAAAATACCCCCAAAGAAAAAAGACAGCCTTCCGGCTGTCTTTTTTCTTGACAAACACAATTTAAGATGCTATCATATTATACCATAAGGGAGTAGTTGGCGCGCCAAGCAAATTTTGGAGCGTTATGTTATTCGTCATCACGCCCAAAAGGCCGGATAATGTATTAAACGACAAGACTTTGTTACAAAATTTTATGTAACGGGGGCCTTGTATTTTTTTGCCTTCGTTACGGAAAAACGGAGGTTTTTTTATTTTATGATGTACATTCTTTTGGTCATCGGCTTTATTCTTCTCATCAAGGGCGCGGATTTCTTTGTTGACGGTGCGTCCTCCATCGCAGGGAAGCTAAAGGTTCCTGCGCTTATTATCGGTCTGACGGTAGTATCTATGGGAACCAGTATGCCGGAGGCTGCTGTCAGTTTTTCTGCCAGTCTCAAGGGTAGCAATGACCTCTCTTTGGGCAATGTTATCGGATCGAATATATTTAACTTGCTGATGGTCGTGGGCGTTTCGTCTATCATCAT
>JAZRKS010000115.1:0-1571 GCA_045646445.1 Eubacteriales bacterium
CCCCATTGGTCAAATTGTGGGTTACCTGCTTTCCGAAGACCCTACCTACATTACCAACTGCAACAATGCACGCGCGCTGATTCGCCGAATCGACCGCGATGAATTGATGCGTGAATTGGTAAAATGCTACCTCGAATTGGACTGAGCATGTCTTTGATCAAATATATTCCGCTTCAAACAGAACAATCAAGTGCAGTTTCCGAGGTAAACATTCTTTGCCTCGGAAATTTTGACGGAGTTCATTTTGCGCATAGGACTCTTTTGCGCGAAGCCAAAAAACTGCAAGCAGAAAAAATGCCCCATGCAAAATGCGGTGTGTTCTGCTTTGCGCGTCCTTCCGGCGACTTTTTGTTTGCCAACCCTCCAAAACATCTCACTACCCTTGAACAAAAACTGCAATATTTTGCAAATGAAGGCATGGATTTTGCCGTTATCGCCGATTTTGAAGCTCTCAAGGGGCTTTCCCCAGAAGAGTTCGTCAATGATGTGCTTGTAAAGCAATGCGGCTGTCAGGGCGCTGTATGCGGCTATAACTACCACTTTGGTAAGTTTGGCGCAGGCGACCACGAGCTTTTGCAAGAATTGCTTTCCCCCAATCCCGTCATTACGGTTTCGCCCGTTTATATGAACGGTGATACGGTCAGCTCTACGCGTATTCGTGCACTCCTCAATCAAGGTAAGGTAAAAGAGGCGAATGCTCTTTTGACTGTTCCCTTTTCAATTACCGCCGCCGTTGAGCACGGCAAAGGGCTCGGTCACAAGCTTGGTACGCCCACTTTTAACCAAACACTTCCCGATGAGATGCTGACACCTGCAAACGGTGTTTATTTAACAAGATGCATCATTGATGACACGCTTTATTACGGCGTGACCAACATTGGCATTCGCCCGACTGTTGACGTGGCCGCACCGCTCAATGTTGAAACACATCTCTTAAATTTTGAGGGCGACCTATATCAAAAGAAACTAAAGGTCGAATTTTTGGATTACATTCGCCCCGAGCAAAAATTTGCAAGCCTTGAAGCTTTGCAAAATCAGATACAAGAAGATATCAAAACCGCCAAAGCACGTATATAACCCAAGAAAGGAGAAAAAGAAAATGCGCAAGACACTATCCCGTATGATTTGCCTGTTGATCTCACTTCTCCTTTTGTCGTCTTTCTTGGCAGTTCCCTCCATTGCCGCAACCGCACCAATGCCTTCTATGGACGAGGCAAGCTCGGTTTATTTGAAGCATTTGGAGAGCGGACTTGCCGTTTGCACCAAGGATGAAAATTATCTTGTCGGTGCAGGTTCAACTGTTAAAATTATGGCAGGACTTTTGCTTTGCGAAAAGTTCCAAGCATATTCGCAATCAACGGTTTCAATCACCGAAGAGCTTTATGCCACAATTCCGCGCACGCACGGCCGTAGTCTGAAATTGACTGTAGGTGAAAACACGACCATCGATCACCTTTTGTTTGCCGCCATTTGCGGTAGCTACAACGATGCGTTTTACGTTCTTGCAGCACTTGCTTCGGGATCGGTGGAAAACTTTGTTGCCGAAATGTACGCTCGTGCCGTGGCTATGG
>JAZRKS010000116.1:0-16349 GCA_045646445.1 Eubacteriales bacterium
CTTCCTAAGACCGCTTGGCCTCCGACTTACTTATCCTGATAGTAGTTCTCGTGGGTGATAGTAGCATCCCCATTGGGTGCGCAGGTGATGACGGTGCAGCCGCGTTGGTAGCCCTGCTCATCAATGCCGCTATACGCCAAATAGTCGATGCTGTAACCGTAAGAGAGCTTTACGCCTTTATAATCCAAAACAAAGTTGTTCAGATGGTCGTGACCGTAGAAAAGCCCCTTGGTGCTTCCCTTTTCCAAAACCGTTTCAAAGAGTTGTTCATCTGTGCGGGAACAATATACAACCTCGTCGGTCTCGCCGTCAAAGCCCTCGAGCCACTTAACGTTTTCGGTATCCTGTTTGCCGTTGGCAATCAATTCGTCATACGCCGCCTTGACCTCGCGGAGCGGAATGTGCATAAACATCAAGCTCTTGGGCTCAAGCAGGTCGGCATAAGCGGTCTTTTGCTCCTCGGTCAGCGTCGCGTAAACGGCGGCGTTAGCTGCCTTGTGCGCCTCAATTTTGCTCGCGTACCAAGCAATTTGATCTTCTTTTACATAGTCATAGTCCCATTTGATGCCAAGGGGGTCTTTATCGGTGTAGGCATGGGTATCGATCATATAAAAGCTCTCGGTGATAAGCCCTGCCGAGTTTTTGACATTGATGACGTGGTTGCCCTCGCCCGAAAGGTCGCCGTCGGGGATAAAGAGACAGTATTTGAGCGACTCATCGGCATACATTTCGCTTACCGTTGCGCGTCCGTAATAGTTGTACGCCTCGGAATCATGGTTGCCGAAATTGACAGTCCACGGAATTTCAAGGCGCTCCATCAAGCGGATAAACATTCGATGCGCGATGGCATTGTTAATGGTACCGCTGATGTAAGGCACCGCAAAGGAAATGTCACCCGTGACAATGATAAGATCGGGCTTTTCAGCCGTTACCATTGCCGCAACAGTGTTGATGGTCATCTTGTCCTCTTTGCGAGAAAGAAATCCGCCGCCAAGGTGCACGTCGGTTAGTTGCATTACGCGAAATTCGCGGTCGGTGGTAAAAGAATATTCACCGTTAACAAAAGTGGGCACGAGAGGTTCTTGGACCTCTACTGCCGAAAACGTGTCGATGTACTTGTTCATCTGTCTCTCGCCAATTTGATTGACAAGAACAAAAATACCAAAGATGAGTGCCAAGGATGCCAGAACAATGCCAATGACCTTGAGTGCTTTTTTCATTTTGTTTTCCTCCTAAACATCATTTTTTCGGTCTTTTCTGATAACGCTTGATAACTGCCTTTAGTATACCACAAAAGGATACATTTGTCAACAAACAAAAACGGTCGCCCGACAAGCAGGCGACCGCTATGCTTTTTTATTGACCGGTTACGTTATAAAAATTAACATACCAGATAACTGTAAAGACGATGCTGATGGCAAGGAACACAAGCCCCACAACAAGTGCGCAATGATTGCCCTCTTGCTGCTTTGCCTTTTTTTCGGCAAGCACTCGCTCGCGATACTGCGCGTAAAACTCGTGGTTTTTTCTACCCATGGGGATGAAAAACTGAGCAACGCTACGCAACACGAAGCCAATACCGATCAGGGCTCCTTCACCGCTGATAAACATCATACCCGCAAACGCCAAAAGCGCAACACCCGAAACGAAAAATCCGTCGGATAAAATTTGCAAATTGACGCCCGCGTTATCGGTGAAAAATCCTTTTGCCCAAAACACAAGAAACGTAATGACTGCCGCAACACCGAAACAGATGCCATATTTAGTTAATAATGATTTCTTTTCCTGTTGCATAGTCATATCCTCGTGTTATTATTTTGCCGATGCGCGATATTTTGCTTCCTCTTCGTCATTGCAGTATACAAAGTGGCCGGGGGTGATTTCACGGAAAGAGGGTTGGTTTACCGAATAATCGTGCTCTGCGAGCGGATTATAGGTTACACGAACACGTTGCTTTTCGTAAATCGGGTCGGGCAACGGAATTGCCGACAACAGCGACTTTGTGTAGGGGTGCATGGGGTTTTTGAAGAGCTCATCGGAATCAGCAAGCTCTACCATCTTACCAAAGTACATAACGCCAATTCTATCGGAGAAGTATTTTACAACCGACAGGTCGTGCGCAATGAAGAGAATGGTAAGGCCGAGACGGTCTCTCAAGTCGTTGAGCAGGTTGATAACCTGTGCCTGAATGGATACGTCAAGAGCCGAGATAGGCTCGTCGGCAATGATCATTTCGGGTTGCATGATAACCGCACGTGCGATACCGATACGCTGACGTTGACCACCCGAGAACTCGTGGGGGTAACGGTCTGCGTGCTCGCGAACAAGACCTACGGTTTCCAAAATTTCATATACCTTTTCGTTGATATAATCCTTATCGGTAACACCGTTGATGATCAGACCCTCGGCGATGATATCGCGAACGGTCATACGGGGGTCAAGAGATGCGATGGGGTCTTGGAAGATCATTTGAATTTGTGTAATCAGCTTGCTCTTCTTTGCAACCTTGCATCTGTTTTTCAGATCCTTTTTGAGTGCCTTGCGCTCTTCGCCCTTGGCATTCTTGATCTTCTCGCTGTATTCAGCCTTCAGCTCTTGGATCTTTTCCTCGGCGTGTTGCTTGTTAACCGCCTTGTTATCTACGTTTGCTTCGCGGATCAACGCTCTGTTCTTGTCAACAATTTCGCCAAGCTCTTGGTTGATCTTTTGAATCTCAGCCTCGATTTCAGCCTTTCTTGCATCATCCGCAGGCTTTTCGGCACGCAGAGCCTTAATCTTTTTAGCAGCCTCGTTGCGTGCGTTTTTAATGGCATCCTTGTAAGCGCGAGTGCCCGCACTTACTCTTTGGCCCTTAAAGTATACGTTACCGGAGGTAATGTCATACAGCTTAATGATCGAACGTCCCGTTGTGGTCTTACCGCAACCGGATTCGCCTACCAAACCGAATGCCTCACCCTTTTTAATTTCAAAGCTGACGTCGTCAACCGCTTTGAGATCCTTGCGGCCCAAACGGAAATACTGACAGAGATGGTCAACCTTTAACAATACTTCGTTATTATTCATGTTGACCTCCTCTTTCTTGCATACGCTTGATACGTTCGGTGATGATCTTAGGCATTTCTACCTTGGGAGCATTGGGATGGGGCAACCACGTTGCCGCATAGTGTGTGGGAGATACCTGGAACATGGGAGGCTGCATTTCAAAGTCGATCTCCATTGCATACTTGTTTCTTTCTGCAAATGCATCACCAACAGGAGGATAGATCATGTTGGGAGGAGTACCGGGGATAGCATCCAGCTTTTCGTTGGTATCCAAGTCGGGCATAGACGAAAGCAGTGCCCAAGTGTAGGGGTGTTGAGGATTGTAGAATACTTCGTTTGCGGTGCCGTATTCTACGATCTTGCCGGCATACATAACGGCAATTCTATCTGCCATGTTTGCAACAACGCCAAGGTCGTGCGTGATGAAGATGATAGAAAGATCACGTTCCTTCTTCAAACGGTTGATCAATTCCAAAATTTGTGCCTGAATGGTTACGTCCAGTGCCGTGGTGGGCTCGTCACAAATCAGAATATCGGGGTTTGCGGAAAGTGCAATTGCAATAACGATACGTTGACGCATACCGCCGGAGAACTCGAAGGGATATTGTCTGAAACGAATTCTCGCCTCGGGAATACCAACCTCCTCCATGATCTTGATTGCCTTTTCCTTTGCAATGCGAGGTGTCAAGGTGTAAACAACCTGCGCTGCCTTTTCCTTAAGGTAGTCGATAATTTCAACGCAACGCTTATCCAAATCAAAGCTTGCCGCATTGTTAATATCTTCTTCGAACTTATTCTTTACACGGTTGAGAACAGAAATGATAGTTGCAATTTGTGCATCCAGCTCGATAACAGACTTAGGAACGATCTTCCAGTCTACTCTCTTGCCTCTTGCAAGCAACGCTTCTCTCTTTGCGGTTTGACGTGCAAAGCGCGCCTCTTCCTTGGGATTGTTCTTTTGATAGAAGAAATAGTTGTTTACTTCTCTTTCAAAAGCATCGCCAAAGGTGTAAGCTACGTTATCCTTGATAACTGCCAAGGGATCGATTGCAGCCAAAACGCTCTTGGTGGTGTTTTTGCAAACTTCTTTTGCATGCGCGGGGGTGATATCACCGCTGTTGAAGTAAGAGATAGCATTGTTCAACGCTTCAACTGCCAGCTTTTTGTTTGCAAGGGTCTTATTGAAGGAGTATTGAACGGCAACCTTTTCCATATCGATGAAGGAACGCATGAAGTCCTCCTCCAAGAACTTGAGTGCTACCTCGTTTGCCTTGTCGGCAGGCATTGCGCTCAGGTCTGCATTGGGATGCTTGTAAACGTAGTAACCAATGCGGAAGAGATTGTACTCGGGTTGTGCAAGCATATCTTCGATGGTCTTGCGGATTTGTTCAAGCAACGCAACAGTTTCGGCAGAAGCTTCCTTGCGTGTTACGTTCATTGTAATAATCTGCTTTGCAGAATCTACAAGAGATACCTTTTTCTTCTCGATGCGCTTTACACCGGGGAGGCTGTTTTGGTATACCTTCAAGGTTTCTGCATAGTTTGCAACAAGATACTTATCGTTGATATCCTTGAGCTTGCGCTCTACCAAGTTCAAGGTGGAGATAACGTCAACCTTTTGCTTCTTTTCTGCAAGGAATACGAACTCCTCGATGATTGCAAGCAGCTCCTCGGCAGCGGTACGTGCTGCATTGTAGCTGTTTTGCAGCTTGTTAGCGCAAACGTTAAAGCTATCAAAGGTTTTGATATGCTTTTCAATTTCGTGAACGGGAGCAGTGCCACCGTTCTTTTCAGCAAGTGCCTCCTGCATAACCTTGGAAAGACTTGCAAGCTTAGCGTTAAAGGTTGCGCGGCCTTCCTTGCGGTTAGCCTTGTTCTTAAGAAGCATAGCCTCGGTAATTTGTCTACCGATACGCATAATGGGGTTTAGAGACGACAGCGGGTCTTGGAAGATCATTGCGATCTTGTCACCGCGGAGCTTGTGCATTTCCTCCTCGGGAATGCGCATCAGATCCTGACCGTCGTACAAAATTTCGCCGCCCTCGTGAATAGAGTTAACAGCGGAAATACCCATAATTGCCTTGGAGGTAACCGACTTACCGGAGCCGGATTCACCTACGATTGCCAAGGTTTCGCCCTTGTAAAGGTCGAAGGAAATGTCACGTACTGCCTGCACCTTACCTGCATCGGTACGGAAGGAGATTTTTAAGTTATTAACAGATAATTTAATTTGCTTATTCATACCTTAATCCTCCGAACCTCTGAGCGACGGGTTGAACGCATCGCGCAAACCGTTACCGAACAAGTTAAAGCTGAGCATCAACAAAACGAGGAATGCACAGGGGAAGAATGCTACGTAGGGAGCAAACATAAGGTCTTGCTGACCTGCGGCAATCAACGTACCAACGCTGGTGATGTTACCGTGTTCCAAGTTAACGATGCCCAAATAGGAAAGGTTGGTTTCCGAATAGATCATAGACGGAATAACCAGTGCGCAGCGGGTTACGATGGTACCGAGACCGTTGGGGAAAATATGCTTGAACATAATTCTCGCGTCGCGTGCACCAAGCGTTCTTGCTGCCAAAACGTACTCTTGATTTTTAAAACGATAGAACTGCATACGGGTGGTGCCTGCCATACCGATCCATCCCGTTACGAAGAACGAAATAAAGAGAACCAATACGTGGCTGGACGAACCCATGTGATATTTGAGCAGTGTAATAACGATCATGGAAGGAACGGAGCCCAAAATCTCGGCAAATCTTTCCATAGTAAGGTCGATCTTGCCGCCAAAGTAACCGGAGATAGAACCCCAGATAGCACCAACGATCAAGTTAACAACTGCTACGCAAATTGCAAAAATGAAGGAGAATCTTGCACCGTTGGAAAGGCACGCGAAAATATCCTTACCTGCGGAGGTGGTACCAAACAGGAAGTAAGGATCCGAAATGCCATCCTTGAGCACTTGGCTGTGCTGGTAGGCGTAGTACTCGTAGTACTCAGCTCTAACCTCAACCATGCCGCCGGCAACTTTTCTACCGTAAACGTACTTGTATTGCTTGCCGTCTTCTTCAAAACCGTCCTGACCCTCGATGCGCAGAGAGTTGTACTCAGCTGCCAAACCGGACTTTTGGCCAACCTCGAGCTTCCAATAGTTGGGAATGAGCTCGCCGTTTTCGTCATAAACCATAACGGTTTTGCCTTTTTCGATTTTTGTCTTGTAGTAGATGTTTGCGTTATCCTTGTCCTGTTGTGCAATGGTGTTGTCTCTTTGGTTGATAGAGTCTCTCCATTTTTCCTCAACGGTGGGATAAAGAACTTGTCTACCGGTTTCGTTTTGATATCTTTGAATATCCTCAAACTCCGCCGCGGTAATCAGTCTGTATCTACCAAAGCCAACGCCGTAGTAGGTATCGTAGCGGTAAGTGAATACCTTGCCGTCTTCGCTAACCGTGTACTCGTTGTTTTTAATAACCTCTCTGCCGGTTTCAAGGCCGAGAGCATAGTCTGCCATAACGCCTGCATAACCGGTTTCCTTTACTCTGCAGCCATCCCAGAAGTTGGTCTCTGCAAACAGATTGTTCTTGGGACGAACAGATGCGTAAAGCGGGTCAACGTATGCGGGGGTGTAGGGTGTGCAGAAAGGAGCAATGATAGCAAACAGCACCAAAATAACAATAACGACTGCGGCCACTGCTGCGCCCTTGTTTTTGCAGAAGCGCTTGAACGCACCCTGAAAATAAGTTACGGGCTTGGTTTCAAACTTGCTATCGTGACGAAGGTCATTTCTCGTCGCAAACTGGAATTTTTCTACGGGGATGTTATCGTATTTATTCATTGTTGCCATAATTACTTCGCCCCCATTCTAATTCTCGGATCGATAAATCCGTAGCTGATGTCGATAACGATACCTGCTGTCAGACCGATCAAGGTGTAGAATGCGGAAAGCAGCATAAAGAAATCGTAATCTTGGAAGGTGATTGCATTGAGGTACAGTCCACCAACACCGGGGATGGAGAACATGTTCTCAATAATCAGCGAGCCGGAAAGCACGCCGATGAACTCACTAAGAATAGAGGGGAAGATAACGACCATGGAGTTACGCATAGCGTGGCGATAGATCGCTTGTCCCTTGGTCAAGCCCTTTGTTCTTGCAAGCAGCATAAATTCGCCTGTGAGTACCTCGGAAAGCTCCGCACGGGTATAACGTGCATAACCTGCAATAGAGCCCAAGCAAAGAGCAAATACTGCGGGCAGCATGGAGCGGAACATTTCCCAAGTGAAATAGTCGTCGCCTCTCAATACAGTCAGCGGGAACCAGCCCAGCTTAAAGCACAGGAAGTATTGGATCAACAAGCCCAAAACGATAGAAGGAACCGAAATAAGCAAAATGATAAAGATGTTGATAACCTGGTCCTGCCACTTATTCTTTTTGAGCGCGGCAAAAATACCCAAGCCAAGGCCGATCGGAACACCGATCAAGCTCGAGTAAATGTTAATCAAAATTGTAGGGGGAAGCTTTCTTACGAACACGTCCCAAACGGGCTTACCGATATATTCACCGTAGGTGGTAGCTACACCAAAATCCCATTGGGTGAAAATCTTTTTGAGATAGGTACCAAGCTGAATCATGATCGGCACACGGTCATAAGTGTAAACTTGATTACTCTGCTCTTGAATATTGGTAATCCAACCTCTGCCCTCAAGTTGCTTTAAGGCAAGATATTTACTTTGGCCGGGAGCAACGTTGACTTGAATCGGCAAGAGCTTAATGAGCACGAAGCACATCAAAAGAATGATGGCAAACGTGAACAGCATCAAGCCCAAACGCTTCATCACATATTTAAACATATACATAGGTTTTTCTCCTCTGTTGTTGTTATTTTCCTAATCCACAATCAAAGCCGTCACAAACAATTCCGTCACACGCGGTTTTGCGTTTGTGAAGGCGTTTGCGCACAAAAGACTGCGCATTTCTATTAATTGACGTAAAGTTTTGTTCGAATCGTTTGGCGTATAAAATGCAAATTCAGCGGAGAGCGAAAAATTTCGCTCTCCGCATTTTTTAAGGTTTAGTAAATCTTAGTAAAGCGTGTTGCTAAAATTACTCGGTCTTCTTGTACTCGGAGGTGAGGTCGCCGTTGTTAGCTTCAACGAAAGCTTCCCACTCTTCGTCGGTGTAGTTAACTACCATGTATCTGATACCACCGTGACCCATGAAGGTGTTTTGGTATTCATCAAAGTTGGAGAACTTAGCGCCAAGGAGAGAACCGGAGTAGTCACCAATCAGCATGATGGAACGGCTTTCCTTGATAACGAGCTCTTCGAGAGCTGCAAGAACGGTAAGTCTTGCCTCGGAAGGAGCGTAGCCTGCATCCCAGTTGTATCTCTGAGGTTGTTCGTTAACAGCTGCGAGACCGTTGATGCAGAAGTACCAGTTTTGAGCACTCATGGTGATGGTTTGGCCTGCGCCCTCGTAATCACCCTCAGGCATGGTGATGGTGATGTCGATAACGGAGGTATCCCAGTAAGCGTGGTAGTTGAGACCATCTTCAGGATCTACGAATGCGCCTGCGATGGAGAAGGGACCGAAGGGGTTACCGGAGAAACCGTAACCGAAGCCGATTTGAGTATCACCGGCACGGAAAGCTTCTGCCCATTGAGAACCAGCGGATGCGTCGAATACAACCTTAACCTTACCTTCGATCTCAGTGCCTGCGATCAAAGAATCGATAACGCCTTGGATGTATTCAGCTCTTTCTCTTTGCTTTGCAGTGTCGGAGGAAGAACCGTAGATGATGGTGATGTCTTGATCTGCATTGTAGCCGTACTCTTCTGCGTTAGCAAGAAGGATGGTAACAGCTTCTGCCATCTTAGCCTTAGCAAGCTCGAGGTTGTAACCGGTGAGAGAAGCGGTAGCTTCTTCAAGGGAGAGACCTTCAAGGCTGATGCCGTCGGACCAAGTGCCGTCTGCAGCTTGGGTGAAGCCGTAAGCGCGGAGCAGACCCTCTTGAGCGATGGTGCTCAGACGGTAAACGCCACCGTCAGCGAGGTTAGGAGAGTTTTCAATGTCATAGTAGTATTGGCTGTTAACAATACCAAGGCAAGGAGTTGCGGAACCGGGCCAGATCTTTTCGCAGATCTCGGTTCTGTTCAAACCAAGGTTCATTGCTTGTCTGAATTCGGTGATAGCAAGGATACCGTTGTTGTTGCCGCTACCCTTCAAAACGTCGAGGTCGGAGAACAGCTGCATACCGAATGTACCGGTGTCAGCGTTCCAGGTTACGTACTTGGAGTACAGATAGTCGTTGATGTTGTCAGAATCAAGAGCTGCATCATCATAGATACCTGCCAAGAAGCCCATCCACTTGGTGTTGGATTCGGCGATCTTAATGCAGTTGATAGCGGTTACGTTGTACTGGTTCTTGTATTGTTCCATGTTCCAACCGTACCAGTAGGGGTTGATTTCAAGACGGTAGTCACTACCTGCTTCGAAACGAACGAGCTTGTAGGGACCCCAGCTTGCGGTGGACTCGAGAGAAGAGTTGTAGGTAGAGGTCTTAAGGGTTGCACCTTCTGCGGGAGCATGGATGTTAGCCTCGTACTTAGCCTTGTGTACGAGAGGCAGGCTACCCATGTAGTAAGCAGCTTGGTAAGAGAGAGAGCCGTCCTCTTGGAGGAGAGCGTATGCCTTATCGAGGCAAACAACGATAGCGTTCTCTTCGTCGATAGAGTAAATACCAACGGTATTCCAATCTACCTTATCACCGTAACCGGAGATGTAGAACAGGGTTTCTTTGAAGAGCTCCTCTTGGGTAGCAGCATCAAAGTCATTCCAGTTGAGACCGAAAGGAAGCAGAGCGTAAGCTACCAATTCCTTAGCAGCTTCGAGGTTCTCTTCGGTGATCAGAGTGTAGCCATATTCGTTAGCCTTGTCTGCGATAACCTTCAGAGCAGCCTTAGCTTCAGCAGAACCAACGTAGTCGTTGATCAGCTCATCCAGAGAATAACCGGCAAGGGTCATTTCGGTGGTGGTGGTGTTCAAGTAAACTTGAGCAGCGTTGATATCGCTGATATCGTAGGAGTAATCAGGGGTCTCATCCGTACCGTAAGCGGGAACGATGGGAGCGTAGAGGGGAGCGCCAGAGAAGAAGTAAGCACGAGAGCCCTTGAGCATAAGGGTATCATAGAAAGTGTTACCACGGAAGTTCATGAATTCGGGATCCAATTGAGCTTGCATGGAGTAAACGAAGTCAGCAGCCTTAATAGGTGTGCCGTCGTCCCACTTCAGGTCGTCGCGAAGGGTGATCTTCCAAGCGTAGCCGCCTTCTGCCTTTTGCTCAGTGGTGTAGCCCCACTTAGCATCAACGGTAGCGGTAACGTCTTCGAGTTTGGTAGCTGCAGAATAGTTGGTGGTGTAGGAACCTTCAACGATGCCGGCCTTGTTGATGGAGCCGTCTGCATTGTACTTGCCGCCTTCGAACTTATAGTCGTAATCGAAGAAGGAAGAACCGATGTAGCTCATAATTTGAGTATCGTTGTTGTCAGCGTAGGTGAGTTCGTTCCAGTTAGAGGGCATAACACTGGTGGTGGTGTTGTATTCAGCCTTCTTAAAGGTTGCGGGCTCAACGGGGATCGTAGGATCCGGAGTGGTTTCTGCGGGGGTGGTAGGAATAGCGGGCTTGCCGGGGGTGGTTGCAGCAGGATCTTTCTGCTGGAAGCAACCAACAAGCATAACTGCCACCAATGCTAAGCACATTGCCATAGTAAGCATGGATCTGAGTTTCTTGTTCATAATGTTTCCTCCATTTATGAATATGAGTTTTTGTTTCAAATATCCGTAAATCTTTCCCATTTCTTTTACAACCACCACCTCGATGCAGCAAAATCGGGGTTCACATAAAAGAAGGGAGAAAAACCTGCGAATGTATGAATGTATACATTATACCACACGATTTTTGCTTTGTCAACCACTTAACGAATGTTTTTGATGAAAAAATACATAAATTTGCATTTTTTCTTCAAAAAAACAACAAAAACAGCCCTTCAAGTGAATTTTTTTGCAGTTTTATGACCGCTTGCCGTCATATTGGTTTCACCTGAGAATATTTTTTGAATGTATTTTTGGCTGTTTTTTCGTTTTTTTGAAAAACCCGTTGACTTTTTATGTCGCTTGGTGGTATAATAGATAAGATAATGACTTTTTTAGAAAATCTTGATTGAAAAAGTATAACAAAGGAAGCAGAAATTATGTTATTTGGAAAATCAATCAATCGGTATTATTTGCGATTCCTACATTTATTTGTTTTAGGAACGCTCTCGCTCGTTATGGTCGACTACGCGCAATTGGAAATTCCCGAGCTTTACCGCTACCTCATCAACGGCATTAACACCGGCTTTGTGGAGATCGACGGTCAAGCACTCGCCTTTAACTTCCAATTTGTGCTCGACTACATCTGCCAACCCATGATGTTTATCATTTTGGCAATGGTAGCCGGAAGATTTGCTTGGAGAATTTGCTTTTTTGGCGCCGGTATCAAGCTGGAGACAGATTTGCGCTTGCGCATGTTTGACCACTGCAAGGACCTCTCTCAAAACTACTATCAAATAAATAAGGTAGGAAACCTGATGTCTCTCTTTACCAACGACCTTGACACCGTGCAAGAATCCTTTGGTTGGGGAGCTATGATGCTTGCCGATGCACTCTTCCTCGGTTTGCTTTCCATTATTAAAATGACAGCAGTAAACGGACTGATGACGCTCTTTGCACTCATCCCCATGGTCATTATGCTGTTCGTCTCCCTCATTGTGAGCAAGTATATGATGATGAAATGGGATACCCGCCAAGCGGCGTTCTCTTCCCTTTCGGATTTTTCGCAGGAAAGCTTTTCGGGCATTGCCGTTATCAAGGCATTTGTTAAGGAAGCTAAGGAGCTTTGGGCATTTAAAAAGCTGAACACCGAAAACGAAACCGCAAACGTAGAATACACCAAGCTTTCTACCCTACTCCGCATTTCGGTTACCCTGTTTGTAGAATCGGTCATTTGCGTTATTCTCGGCTACGGTGGTTACCTTGTTTGGTGCGGAACGCTTGACGTTGGTCAATTGATGGAGTTTATTGGTTACTTTACCTCTATCGTTTGGCCAATCATGGCTGTCTCCGAGTTGATCGATATGACCTCCCGCGGCAAGGCATCACTCAAACGTATTGAAGAGCTGCTTGACGCCAAGCGCGACGTGGTAGACGCAAAAGATGCCACCGCCATTGAAAACGTAAACGGTAAGATCGAATTCAGAAACCTGACCTTCCGACACAACCTTGGCGAATACGATGCGCTCAAGGACGTGAACTTTACCATTAACGCCGGCGAAAACGTTGGCATTATTGGTAGAACGGGTGCGGGAAAAACCACACTCGTTGACCTGATCCTGCGTAATTACAACGTGCCCGGCGGAACGCTCTTTATTGACGACCGTGACGTAAACGGCATTACCATTCGCTCACTCCGCGACCACGTGGCGTACGTTCCACAGGATAACTTCCTGTTTAGCGACACCATTGCAAACAACATTGCGTTTGCCTCCGACAACAACGATATCGAATCGGTCAAATACGCGGCAGAGCTTGCCGAGGTGAGTGACAATATTGAGGAGTTTACCGAAAAATACGATACCGTGCTCGGTGAGCGCGGCGTAACCGTTTCGGGTGGACAAAAGCAACGCATTTCGATTGCGCGTGCGCTGATGAAAAAAGCACCTATTCTCATTTTGGACGATTCCCTTTCTGCCGTTGATACCAAAACCGAAAAGAACCTTTTGCAAAACCTGCAAAAGGAGCGCGGCGGCAAAACCACTATCCTGATTGCACACAGAATTTCGACCATTGAACAAATGGACAAGATCGTTTACATTGACGACGGCAAGATTGTTGCCGTTGGTACACACGAAGAGCTGCTCAAAACCTGCCCTTCCTACGAGGCAATGGCTGAATTGCAGAAATTGGAGGCGGAGAAATAATATGACGATATTTGAAACATACTACCCGCTCATTATTGTGGGCGGCGTGCTGGGCGTCTTTTCTATCATCTTCATCGTTGCCTATGCCCTCATTAAGGACAAAAAAGAATCGATGGGCTTTGACCGCCACATCTCCGACAAAGAGATTGTAAAGCGGCTTTTGGCATACGCCAAGCCTTACCGTGCACAGTTCGCATTTGTGCTGGCGTTAATGCTCTTTTCGATTTCCTACGACATCATCGGCCCCTACCTCATCGGTAACATTCAAGGTTACATTAAAGAAGAAACCTTTGACCTCGCTCCCCTGTTTTTGAGAATCCTGCTTTATGCAAGCATTCTCGTAGTCACCATGATCTGCTCCTACGTGCAATCGATCACCCTGCAAAAGATCGGTCAAAAGATTATTTCCAACATTCGTCTTGATTTATTCGAGCATATTGAAGGTCTTTCGCACGAGCAGCTCAATCACATTCCCGTAGGCAAGCTGGTTACCCGTGTAACCAACGATACCAACGGTGTTTCGATGATGTTTACTAATATCATCGTCAACCTCATCAAAAACGTATTCGTTATTTTGGGCGTGCTTGTGGCAATGCTCTGCCTCAATTATATGCTCACGCTGATGGTGCTGTGCTTTGTTCCCTTTATCGTTCTGTTTACCGTCATCTTCCGCAAATTCTCCCGCCGTGCTTACAGACGTGTAAAGGATAGCACCACCGATATTAACACCTTCCTCTCCGAAAACCTTTCGGGCATTAAGATCACACAGTTCTTTAACCGCGAGGCAAGAAAGCTTGGCGAATTTGAGGAAAAGAACAGCAAGCTTGGCAAGGCAAAATACAAGCAGATATTTGTGTTTGGTATTTTCCGCCCCATGGTATTCATTTTGTACCAATCCTCGGTGCTTGCCCTGTTCTTCCTCGGTGCCAAGGGCGCGCTCGATAACACCGAGATTTTGGGACAGATCGTTACCAGTGAGGTAATCGTTTCCTTCTACATGTATATCTCCAAATTCTCCAACCCGATTCAAAATCTTGCCGAGCAGTTTAACTGGCTGCAATCGGCGTTTGCATCGGCAGAAAAGATCTTTACCATTATGGATATGCAGCCCGTGATTGTAGACAGTGAAGACGCCATTGACCTTGAAACGGTTGAAGGCAAAATTGAATTTAAGAACGTATGGTTTGCCTACAACGAGGGTGAATGGGTGCTCAAGGACGTTTCCTTTACCATTGAACCCAAGCAAACGGTTGCTTTCGTCGGTTCTACCGGTTCGGGTAAGACCACTATCCTCTCGCTCATTTGCCGCAACTACGATATTCAAAAGGGCCAGATCCTGATTGACGGTATCGATATTAAGAAGATCAAGATCGCATCGCTGCGTAAGCATTTTGGTCAAATGTTGCAGGACGTATTCCTCTTTTCGGGTACCATTCGCGAGAACATCTTGCTCCGCGAAGAAGGCATCAATGACGAAGAGGTTTGGGAGGCTTGCAAGTACGTCAACGCTGATTCCTTTATTTCCAAATTGGAAGAAGGATTGGATTATCAAATCTTGGAGCGCGGCAACAACTTCTCGGCAGGTCAGCGTCAGCTGCTCTCCTTTGCAAGAACCATTGTGCACAAGCCCGAGGTCATGATTTTGGATGAAGCCACCGCAAACATTGATACCGAAACCGAGCAGCTCATTCAAAACTCGCTCGAAAAGATGATGAACATTGGCACAATGCTCATTGTTGCGCACCGTCTTTCCACCGTTCAGCACGCAGATAACATCATCGTGCTCTCTCACGGAGAGATCGTGGAGCAAGGCAACCACTTTGATCTCTTAAAGCAAAGAGGCAGTTACTACAACCTCTACACCCTGCAAAACAAAAAAGCGGATTTGCTCAAAACGCAACAAACCGTATAAAAAAACGGGAACCCACACCACGTGGGTTCCTTTTTATTTGTGTATAAATACCTATTTTGATACGATTTGCGTACACCCCTTAAAAAGTGCGTACACCTAATCAAAATTTGCGTAAAGGTAATTAAAATGCGTACAGTTAAACTGACCGACAAATTGGAATTTGTTAAACACCTAATATATCAAAATAATCGTTCAGCCATTTCTTTGTGTTTCGTCCAATGTTGGTCGGTAGATTATCCTTATTAAACCATTGGATATTCTTCACTTCATCTTCTTGAAGCGCTATTTCACCTTCAAATTTGTGACAATAATAAACAATATCAATGCAAGATACTTCATCACCATTCGGATAAATATTGTGATGTTCAGGACCAGAATAGATATTTAGCAGTTTGTATTCTAAAACTTTTAAACCAATTTCCTCTTGAATTTCTCTAATCATTGCATCCTCGACGCGTTCATCCAGTTCGATGCTCCCGCCGTGAGTTGCCCATGTATTATCATCTGCTCTTAATTGGAGCAGCACATTTCCTTTGCCATCACCAATAATTGCTCCTGCACAGGGCATCAACAAAGTGCGATGACCTACAATTTTCCTAAGTTCCATAATGTAGCCCATAATAATTTCCTCGTCAAATTCTTATTTATCGTTCAGTTTATTATAGCACAAAAAACGCATTTTTTCAATACATTCGCCTGCCGTATAACGAAAAAACTTTCGTCATTGTAAAATCAAAATCAAGGCGTGAGCCTTGTATATCATCAATTTCGCAGAAATTGCATATCATCAAAACGAAGTTTTGTATATCATCATTGCGAAAGTGATACAACCTATGGTTGATGAGATGCACCTTCGGTGATGATATGCGCCTAACGGCGATGATATACCATTGCTTTCGCAATGGATAAAAAAGACTATGGAAAACGTATCATTTTCCATAGTCTTTTTGGTGGAGCATAGGGGATTCGAACCCCTGACCCCAACACTGCCAGTGTTGTGCGCTCCCAGCTGCGCTAATGCCCCGTTCCACAGAACACAGTTATTTTACCATACTTTGTTATATCTGTCAAGGGTTTTTATCAAAAAAGCTTGCCGCTTTTGCGGCAAGCTTTTGGTTGGTTTATGCTTCTTCAATTTCTTCTGCAGCGGGAATCTCTGCGGGAGCTTCTTCTGCTTCTGCAAATGCGGGAACCGCATCTGCAACTTCCTCTGCGGCAGCTTCTTCGGTGTAGTTGATGGCATTGAGAATGGCTGCTCCGAGTCCGTCGGCAATCTCGCGAGCATCTTCAACGCTTACACGAATTTCTACGGTGGGCTCCTTGTTGCCCTTCTTTGCTTCTTGTGCTTGGTTGAAGTCACCGTCTGCAACAGCGGTCG
>JAZRKS010000117.1:0-5479 GCA_045646445.1 Eubacteriales bacterium
GGTGTTGATATCGAAAACCCCAACCCCGACCGTTTGGCACGCAACATCCGTTTGGATATCGTGCTCAAGGATAAAGAGGGAAAGGTCATTACCACCATTGGTGATAAGCTCGAGTCGCTTGACCCCGGTGCCATTTATCACTACGGTGTAACGCGCAAGATCCGCGGCAACGCCGTGGCAAGCTTTTCGGCAACCGCCAAGGCAGAGTCTCACCTCAAGCTCCAAACGCCCATTATGAAGCACGTGGCGCTCTCCGAATTGCGCTTGCGCAAGACCCTTGAAGGCATGTTCTTCTCGGGTAACATGACGGGCAAATACGACACCCCCTTGCGTTCTATGACCTTGCACTATCAATTCTTGAACGCACAAAACAAGATTTTGGGCGGCGGAAGTGAATGGGTGCTCGACGGACTTGAGCCCGGTGGCACGCGACAGGTCAACTCTAAGATCGCGCTCCCCATCGAGGGCGCGGCAAAGGTGGTCTACTCCATCGACTTTGACGTGGTACAACTGTTAGAAGAATAAAAAATAGCAAGTATAAATCGTTTTTTTGATCCGTAAGTAAGGCGCAAGACAATAAAGGCTCCCTTGTGTAAAGGGAGCTGTCGAGCGAATGCGAGACTGAGGGATTGTTTTGATAAGCATTTTCACTTTTTCACAATCCCTCCGTCATTTTCTTACGAAAATGCCACCTCCCTTTACGCAAGGGAGGCTTTTATAATATTGTGCTTTGGCAGTCGTTTTTGTGGAGAAATTATCGAAAGTGCATATCACTATACACGTATTCCATGTGGGCATCGGGGTAGGTGGCATCGAGGTAGGTCTCCCATCTGTCAGAGGGCGGCAAGTCCTCGCGTCGCTCCTTCCAACGAAGAATGGCTGATGCCGATACGGCGAGGTTAAACGCCATAAAGAGTGAGCACGCCACGCAAAAAACATGCCACCGACGCGTGTGCATGCGCCGCAAAAGGCGCACAAGTGCGGGGTAAATCAACCCAATGAATACCATGCCGAGAAATCCCCACAGGATTGCCATTTGACCGCTGACACGGCCGCCGATGTTGAGCGTGTGCGAGGAATAATCCCACGATACCGAGCCGAACGTGCGCTCTTGAAACAGACTTGTAAAATATTCCACGGCACCGCCCGTGACGGCAAACGCCAAAAATTGCAATCCGACACGATGGCGAGGTACAATTTTTGCAACGGCAAAGGCGGCAACCGCGCCTACACCGTAAACAATGCAAAAGGGCCCCACCACCGTGGCGGAGTGGTCGACCCACGTGCCCGTGAGCACAATGTGCCAAAGCCCCTCTATCACAAACCCGAGGATGCTGCCAAAAAAGAACACCCAAAACAGCTCCTCATATCCCCAAAACAAACGATTTGAAACCCCCCGTTTTCTTTGCATACGTCCTCCAAAAACATCAAATATTAAAGACAGTATGCGATTTTTCGACAGCTTTTATACCATTTGAAAGGAGACCGCCAATGGCGACAAAATACACAGATATTCCGTATGGCGTTGATGCCGCGCACAAGGCGCGCTTTGACCGTCTCTGCCGTGAGGCGGCATCCGCACCGCGTGCAAATGGCGACGAAGGCATTGGCACGCTCGGTGAAAAACGCATGCACGCCATCATCAAACGCTATCTCGCAGAGGATCACACCCACCACGAGGTCGGTGTGCTGAATACGGGCTACGTTTCCGACGTTCGCATTGGAAACGATATTTTTGAAGTGCAAACGGGCGCATTTTACCCGATGAAAAAGAAGATCGCGCACTACATCGAAAACACAAATTGCACCGTCACCGTGGTGCATCCCATCTCGGTGGAACGCTTTGTAACGTGGGTGGATGCCAAAACGGGAGAGGTCACACCGCGTAAAAAATCTCCCAAGCGCGAGCGCGCCATTCACCTCTTGCCCGAGCTTTACTGCTTGCTCCCATACCTTGGCAACGAGCGGTTGCGTTTTCGCCTGTTGATGATTGAGGAAGAAGACTTTCGCACCCTTTCGGGTCGTAAGGATAACCGCAAGCGCGGCGCGCGACTCTATGAGCGAATGCCGCTCTCCCTTTTGGGCGAGATGGAATTTTCCTCACCTGCTGATTTTGCCGTTTTTCTCCCCAAAGATTTGCCGTCACCATTCACTGTCAAGGATTTTTCGCAAAAGACAGGGCTTCGCGGCAGAGATGCCTATTCCGCCGTACACGTGCTCGAAAAACTCGGGCTGATTACAAAAACAGAACCCATCGGACGCGCAATGGCGTTTAGGTGGTAAGGATTTGTGGGGGACGGTTTAATAAAAAATAAAAAGCCCTCGCTCCAAGCGGAACGAGGGCATAACTTTTAGAACAGACCTTTATTATATTTGAATTGTGCGTATAAGATAAGAGCTAATCCAATCAGAACGCCTACACCTATTGCCAATCCGCTTGCCGTTATGTTTCCTAAAGCTTGTATAACGCCACCCGCGATTATAGCCACACCGACAATCAGCGTTCCAAGACCGACAAACATACAATATGCCTTTTGGTTCTCCTTTGTGACCTTACGACGGTTATACCAATGAATCGTACCGATGTTTCCGCACATATTGAAGATGCCAAGCAATACACAAATAACACCTAAGCCCAACTGAACCAAGCTTTCTCTCAGCGGTTCAATGAAGATGAAGCCCAATATAAACAGACCGATGGCGCAACCTGTTGCAAAGCCGATGATGACCTTTTTTTGCCCCGCGATGGTCTTGTTCTTCGAGACAAGGATTTCTTCGCTCTTCTTGTTGGGGATCAGCTCGTCGATTGTGATGCCGAAATAATCGGCTAACAGGCTCAGTGACTCGTCACTTGGCAGTCCCAAGCCGTTCTCCCATTTTGCAACGGCAGAGCGCGAGATATGTATATCGGCTGCGAGCTTTGCTTGCGATATGCCTTTTTCGCTCCGCAACGCTTTTAATTTTTCGGAAAACTCCATAGAAACACCTCCGTTTTTTCTGAAATATATTTTATCATATTTTCGCTTAAAAATCTACCCCTTGGAGTGTTACTTTGAAGGGTTGCAGTGTTACTTTTGCAAAAAAACTTTCTTGAAAGGTAAAAGACGGGCGACCAATGGTCGCCTCTACTTGTTTTTATTCAACTTTCTTAGCGGATAGTGTCTTTGAGGGTCTCGCTGTGGCTCGGTCACGATGCGGTTCAAACACCACACTGTGGTGTTTTTCATTGCCGCCCCGCAAATCCGCGACCCATACTGTTTCTTCATCTGTCTCAAAAACAACAACACCGCGGCGGCGAGAATGACAAGGGCATAGCCGAGAACCCACCACAGGTGTGGGAGGATGCCCGCATAGTCGCCTGCGATAACGGCACGTTGCATTTCAACCGAATGGACAAAGGGAAGGGCATAGGCAATCTTTTTGAAGGCACCGCCCACGAGGTCGAGGTCGAACCAAATGCCCGAGAGCCACGCCGCGAGGTTGGTCAAAAGTGCTCCGCAAATGCCGCCCACCTGCTTATCGTTGAAGATGCTTCCGCAAAGGAGTCCAAGTCCAATAAACAAAAGAGCAACGGGAATGAGCAAGACGAGAGAGAGCAAAATGTTAACGGTAACGTCCAACCCCAAAATCACCGCAAAGAGGTAGGTCGCAACACCCTCGGCAAGCGCTACGGGAATGAGGGGCAAGGTATAGCCGAGAATGAAATCCACCGGTGACATGGGTGTAGTATAAAGGCGGTGCATAAAGCTGCTTTGTCGGTCTTTTGCAATGAGCGTAGCAGAAAACAACGTCATAAACGAAAGGCCAAACACCGCAATGCCGGGCGAAAGATGTGCAACCTCAAACATGCTCACGGGGATGTTTGCTTGAATGGCGCTTAAGAGAAGGAGCAATACGATGGGAAAGCCGAACAGGAAGGAAAGGTTGAGAGGGTCGCGCACGATTTCTTTGAAATTTCTTTTTGCAAAGGTCAACATTCTCATTTTCGCGCCCCCTTTACAATTTGAATAAAAGCTTTTTCAATGCTATCCGTACCCGTCTCTGCTTTGATGTTGTCGGGCGTGTCGCAGATGAGGAGCTTACCGTCCTTCATAATGGCAATGCGGTCAGAGAGCGCCTCTGCCTCTTCCATATAGTGCGTGGTGAGGATAATCGTTACCTTCCCCTTGAGCGAGTTGATGATATCCCAAAGCTCGCTGCGCGCAAGCACGTCAAGACCGAGTGTCGGCTCGTCGAGGAAGAGCACCTTGGGTTCACTAATGAGCGCCATTGCAATGCTGAGGCGGCGAGCGTATCCGCCCGAAAGCTTGGCGGCTTTCTTGTTCAGCACGCCCTCAAGCGAGAGCATCGAAGAAAGGGAATCCACCTTCTCGGCAGTCTTTTCTTTGTCAAAACCGTAAATGCCGCAAATCAGCTCAAGGTTCTCGCGCACGGTCAGGCCTGCGGCAACGGCAGTCTCCTGCGGAGAAACACCGATGACGGCCTTCACTTCCGCGGGATTTTTGGTGATGCTCTCACCAAGCACCGTCGCGTCACCGCTTGTGGGAGAAGTCAAGCAAGATAGCATTTTAATGGTTGTCGTTTTGCCCGCGCCGTTGACGCCAAGCAGAGAGAAAAGCTCGCCCTCTGCAATTTCAAGCGAAAGACCGTCCACGGCTTTGACATCTTTATATTGCTTGGTTAAATTTTCGATTTTGATTGCTGTCATTGTTACTCCTTTTTTCGTATCATCTGAAAATGTGGTATCAATATGATATCATATTTATTTCAATCTGTCAAGGGGCTTTGAAAAAGAAAAATATTTAACCAAAAAGTTAAATAACCTATTGACAAACCCGAAAATATGTGCTATACTATAATTAACCAAAAGGTTAAATGACAAAAGGAGGAAATACTGTGGGACTTCAAAACACCATCAAAGCGCTGTCCGACCCCATTCGTCGCGAGATTTTGGAAATGCTCAAGAGCGGTCGCATGGCGGCAGGGGAGATTTCGGAAAAATTCCCCGTCAGCGGTGCGGCAATCTCAAAGCATCTTTCGGTTTTGCGCGAAGCGGATTTGATAAGAGACGCCCGAGAGGGAAAATTTATCTATTATGAATTGAACACTTCCGTTTTGGAAGAAGTAATGTTGTGGCTCAGTGGCCTGAAAGGAGAAAAACATGATTAAGAAGAATTTGAAAGCTTTGATTATTACGTCCATCATTATTTTGCTGCCCATGTTGGCAGGACTTGTTTTGTGGAATCGATTGCCCGAACAAGTGCCGTTCCATTGGAACGCGGCGGGCGAGGTTGACGGTTGGGCATCTAAAGCCGTAGCGGTGTGTGTTCCTTCTGCGGCAATGCTGGCACTGCAGTGGTTGTGCATGCTTGTTACCTCCACCGACCCCAAAAAGCAGAACCACCCCGAAAAGGTGAAAGTTCTCGTTCTTTGGTTGATTCCCGTTATCACCGTTTTTATTTCGGCTCTTATGTACGTT
>JAZRKS010000118.1:0-4381 GCA_045646445.1 Eubacteriales bacterium
CACCATCAGCGAGATCATTTTAAAAACGGAAAGGAAAACCAAGGCAAGCAGTGCCGAAAAAAGCATGAGAAGAATTGCAGGATCGAGCAAAAAGCTCTTCACTGGGTTCTTCTTTTGCGGTGTTAAATCGTCAAATAAGGGGTTTCTGCCCTGCTTTTTGAAACGAGAACGAGCCGCCTTGCGGGAAAGCCCGCAGGCGGCATTGATTTGCAAGCTTTGGCAAACAGACTCGGGAGAGCCTTGATGCCATTTGAAAGCTTTTTCGTTCATACGATCTCCTTGTGTTACATGCAAAGAACGTTGATCGCATCACCGTCGACCACTACCTTTGCAACGCTGTATTTGTGCGTGTAATCGGCAATGATCTGCTCTGCCAAGCGATCTTCAACCTCTTTTTGAATATAGCGGCGCATATTGCGAGCACCGAATTTGCGCGAGAAGGATGCTTTTGCAATCAATTCCAAGGCTTCTTCAGTGTAAGAGAGCGCAATGGATTTTTCGGCAAGAGCGGTTTTCAGCTCCTCGAGCATGATGCGTGCGATGCTGACGAAATCCTCTTCATCCAGCTGACGGAAGGTGATGATCTCGTCTACGCGGTTAATGAATTCGGGGCGCAAGAATCCTTCGAGTGCCTTTTGCGTTTTGCTCTCCGCGGCGGTTTCTGCACTCAAAGCAAAGCCTGCGGTAGCGCCCGAGCGGTCGGAGCCCGCATTGGTTGTCATAACGATAACCGTGTTTTCAAAGTTGACGGTCTTGCCGCGTGCATCGGTAATGCGCCCGTCGTCAAGAATTTGCAAAAGGATATTGAGCACGTCGGGGTGTGCCTTTTCAATTTCGTCAAAGAGAACGATGGAATATGGACGGCGACGGATCTTTTCGGTCAGCTGCCCTGCCTCATCATAGCCAACATATCCGGGAGGCGCTCCTATGATGCGAGAAACGCTATGCTTTTCCATAAACTCGGACATATCGAGGCGGATGAGCGTTTCGGGAGAATGGAAAAGCTCATTTGCAAGCGTTTTGACAAGCTCGGTCTTGCCCACGCCCGTAGGTCCTGCAAAAATGAAAGAAACGGGCTTTCTCTTGTAAGCAATTCCTGCGCGGTGGCGCTTGATTGCCTTGGAAACCGCTGCAACTGCGGTATCCTGGCCAACGATATGCTCCTTCAGACGGCTCTCAAGGCGGTCGATTTGCGCAAACTCATTTTCGGTGATGCTGGTTGCGGGAACACCCGTCCAAAGCTCAATGACGTTTGCAATCTCTTCTTCTGTCAAGGTAACTGCCTGCGTTTCGGGCTCGATTTCGGAAAGGCGTTCGGAAAGCTTGAGCTCCTCGGCACGCACGTTTGCGATTTCCTCATAGCGGCTTTGCTCTACGGAATCGTTGCCTGCAATTTCGTTTTCGAGCTCTTCTCTCTTTTGCTTGAGATCGAGCAAGCGATCGCGAATACGGTAGGATTCGTTGATAACTGCCGACGAGAGCGAGAGTGCCGATGCGGCTTCGTCCAAAAGGTCGATTGCCTTATCGGGCAGATAGCGGTCGGTGATATAGCGCTCGGAGAGGACTACTGCACGGCGCAAAACGGACTCGGGCACGATAACACCATGGAACTCCTCATAGTAGTGCTTGATACCCGCGAGCATCTCCATGGTTTCTTCAACCGAGGGCTCGTTAACGGTTACGGGTTGGAAACGACGCTCGAGCGCCGAATCCTTTTCGATATATTTGCGGTATTCGTTAAGTGTAGTAGCACCAATGATCTGCACCTCGCCGCGTGAGAGCGCGGGCTTGAGGATGTTTGCAGCGTTCACGCTTCCCTCGGCGTCTCCTGCACCAACAATGTTGTGCACCTCGTCAATAACGAGAATGGCGTTGCCAACCGCGGTCACCTCGCCCAAAAGGCCGAGAATACGCGACTCGAACTGTCCGCGAAACTGTGTACCCGCAACAAGTGCGGTCATATCCAAAAGGTAAATTTCTTTGCCTTGGAGCTTATAAGGAACGTTGCCGGATGCAATGCGAATGGCAAGCGCCTCGGCAATAGCGGTCTTACCGACACCGGGCTCACCGATCAGGCAGGGGTTGTTCTTTTGACGGCGGCAAAGAATTTGAATGACACGGGAAAGCTCGCGGTCACGGCCAATGATTTGGTCAAGCTTGCCCTCGCGTGCATATTGGGTAAGGTTGCGGCTGTAGGTAGACAAAAACTTAAGCTTCTTCTCTTCTTTTGCCTTCTTTTTATCGGATTTTTTATCGTTCGGGTTGGATTTGGGCGCGTCGGGCAGATTACCGTCTGCCTTTTGTGCAAAGAGTCCCGCATCGCGGAAAAGCTTGGGAAGATCGATCGCAGGCGCACCGCCATCCTCGTTGTCATCGGCATCGGAGGGTGTTTCGGTGTTTGCGAGCATTGCGTTGATATCGTCCTCGGCTCCCTCGAGCTGCTCGGGAGAAATGCCAAACTGCCCCATTACATTGCCAACAAGATTGTCAACAGGCACGCCCATCTCTTTGGCGCATTTGAGGCAGAGCCCCTTTGTGCTCTTTTCGCCGTTTTCCATTTTGGTAACAAAAATAACTGCCATACGCTTATGGCACTGTGAACACATTACCATTTTAGTAATTGGGTCCTTTCTTTGGGATTTTTTTGAAAAAGCCTACCGAACAAACGGCAGGCTTTTTCGGGAATTATACGGTACAGGCAACCCTCAATTAAGAGAAGAGATTGCCCAAGAATTCAACGATAACCGTTTGAGAATAGATAGCGTCCTTTGCATCAAGGAACTTAATGATGCATGCGATAATAAAGAGAACAACAACGCCCATTACCGCGCCGAACACACCGCCGAGAATACGGTTGGCAACACCGAGAAGTGCAATCTTATCGGCGATCTTGGTCAAGAGCCAACCAACGATTGTGAGCAGAATGAGAGAAACAACGAAAACAACAACATAACCAACGAGGTTGGAGATAATGGTAGCTACGGATTCTGCAAAAGGAAGCACACCCTCGCCAACGGTAGCGGGATCGGGGCGCAAGAAGTCGGGAAGCTTTTCGGCAGCACCGAGACCTGCATCGCTTAACCAATTGTAAATGGGTTGGAATACGAAGCGATCCTTAACAAATTGACCTGCCATGGGACCCACAAAGTAAGTGATACCGAAAGCAAGCAAAAACTTTGCAGATTGAATCAAGCTTTTAATAAAGCCTCTTTTAGCACCGACTGCAATAAAAATGCCGGCGATAAGAACAAACAAAACGTCAACGATAATAGGCATGAATGTAGGGGTAGCTGAACTCATAGTTAAATTCTCCTTTTGGTGTGATTTTATGTGCGGAAGGTTATGTAAACCGCCTTTTGGGGTGAACAAAGCAAGATTTCTTTGCTATCCAAGACGAGCAGTTTTTTGCCATCCGTTACGTATTCCTCAAAATCAACTTGTCCGCTGCCAAGGTCAAGGCGGCTTACACCGTCAAAATTCGTCCAGAACAATACGCCCTCGCAATATGCAAGACTGTTGATGCTTTGTGGAACAACTTCATTATACACTATTTTTCCGTTTTTGTCAAATATAATTATTATATTTTTTTCGGAAATTTCGGTTTTTTTCAAGCAAACGGCAATACCGCTTTGCGAAACGTCTGTCAGGGCAAGGATCTTGCCCTCAAAATCATGGAAAAATTCCAATTCTCCGTTTGCCGAAAGATAGGCTATCCCCGTGGTGCAAAGTGCAACGATCTTGCCGCTGTCGGTAAAATGGCACTTCATGCCAATGGAGGAGGATATCACGCGCTCGGCAATTGCACTTCCCTTGCCCGGCTCAGCCAACATCAAGGAAGTGGAAACACCGCCCTTGTTGGGTGACACCGTTAAAAGCGCAATGCGACTGCCGTCGGGAGAAATGGAAACGTCGAGGACGTTTCCGCCCTTTTTGTAGATGTTGATCAGGGCAAAACGGTTGTTGTAAAGGTAAACTGCAGAATTTGCATCACTTGCAGAGGAAATGAGGGCGTACATGCCCGAATCGGAAACTGCCGCGCCCGAAATGGGATAGTCGGTCTCGCCTGCGTGCATTTGCGTGTTGGCGTTGTAAAGCGAATATTGCTTGCCGCCACGCTCATAAACCAAAAGATATTTGCCCGAGCCGACTGCTACGGGATCGTTATACTGAATGCCGTGGCTGACGAGCTGACGCCCCGTTGCCGAAAAAATGGTGACACCCGTATTCCCTGCAACGGCTAAGCCCTTGCGGTAAATTGTAAAGCTTTGCTCCTCGTCGGTAGCATAGGAGACAGAATCGTGCGAAAAGATATCCACGCGCTCGGCTGAGGCATTCAAATCTTGAAAGAAGTGATAAAAGTTTTGGTAAGTAATGAGATTGG
>JAZRKS010000119.1:0-9245 GCA_045646445.1 Eubacteriales bacterium
GTTGGTATCGTTTCCCTTTTGATCAACCCCTTGCTTGAGGTAACCCTTTCGTTGGTACTTGGCGCATTGACAGGTTGGGTTCTCTCGGTTGTAGAGGATCACTTCCAATCCAACAGTAAACGTCTTTGTATCACTCTGACATTTGTGCTTTTGACGGTTGCGCTCGCGCAGATGGAATTCCACCTGCCCTTTGGCATTGAGATCGCGTTCTCCAACCTTTTGGTTTGTATGATGATGGGAACGCTCTTCTGCAACATTTGCGACAGTGCCGACGAGCTGATGGAAAAAACCGACAAATGGACGATGCCCGTGCTCATCCTCTTCTTCGTGTTCAGCGGTGCAGAGCTTGATTTGAGCATTTTCGGCTCTCCCGTAATTATTTTGGTTGGTGCGGTTTACGTACTCTTCCGCGCGTTGGGTAAATACGTTGGCGCGGCAGCGAGCGCAAAGCTCTCCGGTTGCAGCGATTCCATCGTAAAATACCTCGGCATCACGCTTTTCCCTCAAGCAGGTGTAGCACTTGGAATGTCTGCCATTGCAGGCGCACTCCTTGCCGACGGTTACATCGTAAGAAACATCGTTCTCTTTGGTGTCCTTGTTTATGAGCTTGTAGGCCCTGCGCTGACCAAGATCGCACTGACCAAGGCAGGCGACATCGTTCCCAAAGAGGAAGCACACGCTCACCAAACGCTCGCGCAAGTTTTTGCCGACGACGCGGATGATGAAGAATAAAATTTGATAGAAATGCAAGCGGAATCTTCTTGAAAAAAGTTTCCCCCTGCACCCCTTTCAAAAACTTTCGCACAAAACGAACAAAAAGAAGTCCGTAGTAAGCTTACGGACGGGCGGCGCAAGCCATTCGGCTTGCTTTTGCTGCCGCGAACGGTCAGGTAGCGAAGCGGCTCGAGCGCAATGAATGACAGTCCGGTGGACTGTCAGAACGTAAGCGTGACCGAGCCGCAGCGAGACCCGCCAAGACCCTGCCCGTTAAGAGAGTAGATAAACAACAAAGGGATAGCGCACTTGCTATCCCCTTGCTTATTGGTATTCTTTCGTTTTTGGGAACGCCGAGGACGTCCCGTATTGTATCTAAACAACTTTCTTATTTTGTAGGGTCTCGGTGGCCCCTACAAAATTGCGGTAGCCAAAGCGAGGTTTCCCCTCGCGCCGACTGTCTGTTAGAACACGAACGATTTTTTTATAGACCCTTTGTTAGAGAGTTCTTGAAAGGGGTGTGGGGGAAACTTCTTGCAAGAAGTTTCCCCCACATTCTTATTTCTAAACCAATTGATCTGCTTTTAGGCGCAATCTTCCTTTTCGGGTCTCTCCGTCGAAGGAGCGGAGAATAAAGCGGCCGTGACCGCGAACGGAAACGGCAATGGGCGGCTCGAGGACGGTATCAACGCGTTCCTCGGGTTCGAAATCGACCTCAACGAGACCGCTCCGCACGGCATTTTGTGCCGCCTCGCGCGAGAGATTGCAAAGTGCGGCAACCACGCAGTCGAGTCGCGGTGATGCGACGGTATCGCTGATGGGGCGATATTTCTTTCCGTCGGTAAAGGTTTCGTCAATGGTGCACTCGCGGCAACGGACGGTATCGGAGCCCACCTTGGTGAGTTCCCCCATCAAAAAGCCGGCAAGCGTGCGCGGGCAAAACAGAATGGCACTGTGCTCATCCTGCACAGCAATGTCTCCAATGGCATCGCGCTCGATGCCAAGTCCCAAGACCGCACCGAGGTAATCGCGGTGCGAGAGGTTGCGAAAGCCGCTGCCCTTAATAGAAAGAGAGACCACCGCCTCGCTCAGCTCCTCGGCAAGATAGTCGGGGAGAGCCGCTTCGCGCTCGACGGCATCCTCGGGCAGAATGGCAACAAGGTAATCGGGCAACAGGAATAAGCAAGTTCGTTCGGCGGTTTTGTGACCGCCCCAAAACCAATAGGCGCCCCTCATACCGCGCGCATCCAAAATTCGCTCGGCACGGCGACGCTCGCGCATCGTCAAAAACGGGATATGCGCAACACTCCCCGAGGTGCATTTGCGAGTGGCATCCTCAAGCCGCGCTTCAAACAGGTCGCGCGTGTTCTCTGCCGCCATTAAATCAAAACCTCCAAAAGGGTTTGCAAAATCATAATGGCGATAAAGGCAAAGAAAAATGCCATATCAATGGGCACACCCGTGAACCAATTTTTCTTTTCGAACAGCTTGCGGAAGGGCAAGATGATGGGCTCGGTAATGGCATACAAAAAGGATGCCAAGGGACCGTCGCCCATTGGATCGATCCAAGAAAGAATGGCTCTGCCAAACATGGCAAAATCCAAAACGCTCAGGAGTGCCAGCGCAATATTTTTGATAAGATTGACCACGTATAACATACGGTTCTCCTTTGAAAAGTTGTTTACAATGTCGTCCGCTTTTGCAAGTTTGGTAACCATTATCGCCTCCCTTGTGTAAAGGGAGGTGCCGAGCAACGCGAGGCGGAGGGATTGTAAAAAATAGTTTTGCGTAAAACAATCCCTCAGTCAAATGCACTCCGGCATTTGACAGCTCCCTTTACACAAGGGAGCCCTTTGTTGCAGCAGATTACATTTCCAAAATCACACAACTAAGCAGGAATTTAATTTTATAGCAAAGGGCTGTTGCGCAAACCGCAACAGCCCTTTATGTGCATGGGATTACGCAAAAATTACGCTTCCTCTTCGTATTCCTCGGTCAGTCCGCTCTGCTCTTGAGCGGGCTCCTCAACGGGTTGCGGCTCAGCGGGTGCTTCTACATCGGGAGCAAAGCCGGAGATATCAACACCGGAGGGAGAGATAACGATGGTGTTCTTGTTGGTTCTGATCATTTCGCCACCAAGCACGTATGCAACACCGGACAAAAAGTCTACCAGACGGTGCGCCTGCTCTTTGGTGAGGCGGCTGATATCCAAAAGAACGATGCAACCGTCCTTGAGCTTATCGGCAATTTTGGTTGCCTCGATGTGGCTCTTGGGTTGGAGCAGCTTCAGGGATACCTTTTCTGCATCACTTGCAGAACGGAATTCGGGATCCTTGCGTGCAGGGTTTTCAAGTGCGGAAACGCCGTTGAGTGTTTCCTCGGGGATCTCCAGATCCTCGGGCATTACGTACAGCTCGTTCTCGTCGTAGCTCTCGTCAAAATCCGCATTGTCATTGCGAACAAATCTTTTGAGTAAATTCATTTTGTGCCTCCTATATGTTCCTCATACAAAATACTGTTTAGTGAGGCGCGAACAACGCGCGCCCGACGCGAACGATATCCGCGCCCTCTTCGATAGCAACCTCAAAGCTATCGGACATTCCCATCGACAAAATGGGCCTACCTATATTATGAAGTGTTTTTTGCCAAATGTCAAGACATAATTGCGAAGTTTTGCGAAAATATTTTCGATATTCTTCATTTTTTTCGCATTTTGGTGCCATTGTCATAAATCCGCAGAGCTTCAAATGCGAAAATTGACCGATCTCTTGGCAAAACGCCGCGGCATCGCAGGGAGAGATTCCGCTCTTGTTTTCTTCCATGCCGCTGTTGATCTCTACCAAAATATCCATTACGATGCCATGCTTTGCGGCCTGCTTTTCAATCTCGCCGGCAAGCGAAAGACTATCCACGGAGTGGATCATAAACACCTTATCGATGATATATTTGACTTTGTTTTTTTGCAGGGTGCCGATAAAATGCACACGCAAATTTTCGCGCTCAAGAGCATCCCAATGCTCCAAAAGCTGTTGCACGCGGTTCTCGCCGATATCGTTAACGCCAAGGCTGTGCAAATAATTGATGTGGTCGGTGTCGGTATATTTGACTGCCGCCAAAAGGGTGACCTCGCGGCCGCCTGCACGCTCGCGTGCCGCATCGATGCGCGCACGAATGGCGGCAAGGTTTTGGTCAACGTATGATAGTGCCGTCATCGGTACACCTTCCCTTCATACAGATCGTTGCCCGAAACGATCAAAATATCATTCTCCTGCAATTCGGTCAAGGAGCCCTCACCGGGGAGCTTTGCAATGGCATAGCCCTCCCCCATCCAAATGATGTGGGCTTGGCGGAAGCGCACGGTGCTCTCCTCAAACACGTACACACCCATTATGCCGTTCTCGCTGACGAGTGCGGTTTCGGGAATATAAAAGCCCTCGGTCTCACCCACGGTGATCTCAACCGTTTGCTTGCGGTAAAAGAGAAAATCGTTTGGGTGGCTCTCACAACGGAATACGGCAAGGACCGAACCCTCGCCCACTACCGTTTTTTCGAGCGTGAGCATTGCGGTGGCATCATCGTTTTCAGGGAAGGTAAAGCGGTATTCCCTACCCACCCCAAAGCCTGCCGCCACAGAGGGGGAAAGCTCCAGAGCAAGATACCACTCGTAGCCGTAAACAAGCTTGCCCACCGTTTGTCCCTTTGGAAGAGTGGGAGTGCTTTCGACAAGGGTATGCAAGCCCTCGGGGGTCAGCTCCTCCAATGCCGCTATGCTGAAAGTGCCCTCAAAGCCATCGACGTAGCGACTCTCGTAAAAAAGGCCCGAGGAGGTCTCGCTCTTGATTTCGGTGGCGCTTGCCGCGCCGATTAGGGTCTCTTTTTCTTGGCGCAGGCTTTGCAAATGCGCCCGTGTCTCGTCGGTGTCACCAATGAGGGAGACGTAACGGTTGAGCGCGATCAAAAGCTTTTCTTCAAGCACGGGAAGTTGGTCAAGCTTACCCTCTTCGGTTGCCGCGCTGATCTCACGGTAAAGTGCCGTATATTCGGCGCGGTATTTGTTTGCCTCGGAAAGAGGCGTGCCTGCCTTGAGTTGGCTCTCTTCAAGAATGCGAATGGAGCGATTGATGCGAGAAAGCTGCAGCTGTGCCGCGGCAAGTGCATCGCCGCTTTTGTCGGTTGACCAAACCTTGGCAACAGACACGTTTTTGCCAACCTTGGTGCCGTTTTCCACCAAAGGATCTACAAGCCCCTCGGTGGTGGCCGTGAGCACCTCCTCGTTGCGGAAGAGGTAACCCTCTGCCGAGGTGATTTGCGTATCGGTAATGCGGCGCACGGGGGTGGTGAGCACGTTGCCCATGGCAAAGCCCATGGCGTGTGCCACCGTGTAAACGATAAGCCCCAGCATTGCCATGGTAACGGCTATGCGGAGTGCGTATTTTTGCAAAAAGCCTTTTCTTGTCACGCCCTACCCTCCCCTCTCTCGAACAGAGAGACGATCTCTCCGCAAACGTCATCAAGAGAGCGCAGGCATCCGTCCTTTTCCATCTCTACCCACTCGACGTAGGGCTTTGCCGAGAACCAAGTGATTTGGCGCTTGGCATAGCGACGGGTGGCGGTTTTGAGGTTTTCGGTAGCCTCACCCAAGGTTTCGTTGCCGTCAAAATAGCCGAGCAGCTCCTTGTAACCAATGGCTTGTGCGGCAGTTTGATTGAGGGCGAACACGCCCTCATCCAAAAGGCGTCGGGTCTCCTCCAAAAGTCCGTCGGCAAGCATGATGTCTCCGCGGCGCTTGATGCGCTCGTACCGCCCCCCGCGGCGCGGATACGCAAGACCGATAACGGTAGCTTCATAGGGGGATTCGACAACCTGTGAGCGGCGGTCGAATTCGCTTTTGGGAATGCCCGTTTGCTCATAAATTTCGAGCGCGCGAACCACGCGCTTGACGTTGTTGGGGTGAATGGCATCGGCACTTTGGGGATCGACTGCACGCAGTCGCGCGTGTAACGCCTCGGTTCCCTCGCTCTCGGCATAGGCAAACAAAGAGGCACGCAAGCCCTCATCGGCGTGGGTTTCTTCCATCTCGCCGCACAAAAAACGGTCGAGATAAAGACCTGTTCCGCCACAAAGAATGGGCAATTTGCCGCGTGCGGTAATCTCTTTGGCAGCCTCGGCGGCACGGGTGACGTACTCGGCACAAGAGAAAGGAGCATCGGGCTCGACCGCATCAATGAGGTGGTGCGGCACGCCACACTTTTCCTCCTCGGTCGGCTTTGCCGTGCCAATATCCATACGGCGATAGATCTGCATCGAATCGCAGGAGATGATCTCGCCGCCAAGACGCTTTGCAAGCTCTATCGAAACAGATGTTTTTCCGCTTGCCGTAGGGCCTACTATGGCAAGGATTTTGATTTTTTGTTCAGTTGCCATAGCTCCCTCCCCAAAAGATTGATAAAATGGGGCGCACACCACCCCATTTTAGAATTTTATAATATTATTATACAGTATATCGCGCGTTTTGTCAAGAATATTTGCGTGCCGCGCAACAATTATTCGGTCTCGATTTGTGCCAACGCATCAAGCAGCGTTTTGCCCTCGCCAAGGTAAATATCCGATGCCGCGCAAAGTCTTTTTTGCGCGCTTTGACGCGCCTCAAAAACACCGACGGTAACAAATCCCGCGCCCTTTGCCGTTTCGAGTGCCAAGGCAGAATCCTCAAATACCGCCGTCTCGCAAACGGGAGTTCCCATCACTCTTGCCGCCGCCAAAAAGACGTCGGGGCGCTCCTTGCCCACCCCGATATCCGAGCAGGAAAGAACGGTTTCGGGCGTAAAAAATGCGGCAAGCCCACAGCTTTCAAGCGCGGTATTCAAATAGCAACGGTCGGTGGCAGAGGCAAGACAAATGCGCACGCCGCGCGCTCGCAGAGCCCGTAAAAGCTCCACCGCTCCCGGCTTTGCTTGAACCACGGTGCTGTAAAAACGGTGCACGTAGGCATCGGCAAACGCCCGAAACTCCTCTGCCGAGCAAGGCACCTCGAGATAGCCGTGCAAATAGGCGATGGCGTGGCTGAAGATCATGGTGCGCACGTGGGTGTCAAAATGCTCGGTGTCCATAGAGAAATTAGGATCGCCGAAATAACGCTCGCCCATATCCCTCCAAAAGCAGTCCCAAAAGGACAAGGAATCGACAAGCGTGCCGTCCATATCAAAAATTGCGCCTTGAATCTTCATAAAAATCCTCCCGTGTGCATCTCGTTCTTTGAAAACAGTATACCATTTTTTGAGGGGAATTGCAAGCGGTTAGACAATAAAAAACGCCCGCACAACCTGTGTTTGGGCGTTTTTTATTTAACGGTAAAAGCTGTTGCCGCCAATGAACTCGCGCACAATGCTTGTGGGCGGAATTTCGTCGTCGACATCGGCTTCGTAAACGTAGTTGAGAATTTTAACCATTGCACGCACTTGGTCATAGCAATCGTCCTCGGGGCCAACCGCCATCAGCAAGGGGAAGATGTGGCGCTTGAGCACCGCCAGCTCGTAAAGCGTGGAGCTGTTGAAAATAACGTCGGCGTTCTCTTGGAAGGGAAAGATCCATCTTTCCTCGCCGCGGCGAACCGAATCCCACATAGAGAGCGTTTGCTGAACCGAGGAGCCTCTTGTTTCGTAGTCGCGCACGGTGCGACGAAGCAGGCGCAAATATCTGCACGCAATGCGGTTGTGATCGTCGAGGTTGAGGGGCAACAGGGGGCAAACGTACATTTTAAAGACCTGACTTGCATTCAGCTCACGGGGGAGCAAAAGAGGATTGAGCGCGTGCAAGCCCTCAACAATGATAACGGTATCCTCACACAGGCGCATGCGGTGCCCTACCCACTCGCGCACTCCCTTTTTGAAGTTGAAGGAGGGGATCTCTACCTCCTCGCCTGCCAAAAGCTGACCGAGCTGGGTTGCAAAAAGCGCGGCATCAATGGTGTTGATGTGCTCAAGGTCAACGCTGCCGTCGGGCTCTGTGGGAATCTTGTCGCGGTCGAGATAATAATCGTCAAGACTCATCAATATCGGCTTTTTGCCGTGCACGCGCAGCTGCGTTGCCAAACGGTTGGCAGAGGTGGTTTTGCCCGAGGAGCTGGGTCCCGATAAAAGAACCGCTTTGGCACCTCTCTCGCAGATCATATCGGCAATTTGCGAAAAACGCTTTTCGTGCAAAGCCTCGTTCACGCGGATCAGCTCGCGCACGCCACCCGATTTAACAAGCTCGTTCAGCTCTGCAACGGTTTCGCAGTCCATCAATTCGCACCAACGCTTGCCCTCAAGATATACCGAGAAGATGTTGGGCGTTTCGCAATAGGCGGACACGCGGTCGGGATCGTTGACGTCGGGAGAAATAAAGAAGAATCCTTCGGGCGCGGGGAGGATCTCCCAAGAGCGTAAAAAGGAAGTGGAGGGTGCCATTTCACCGTAGTAATAGTCGGCAAAATCTCCGCTTTCGTAAAGGTCGATGCGCTCTTTTTTGCGGTAGCTCAAAAGCTTTGCCTTATCGTGCTGACCTTGCGACTCAAAATACGCGATCGCCTCGGCGGTGGGCATTCTGCGACGGCACAGAGGAATGTCTTCGGCAACGATCTTCTCCACCTCGCGTGTCAAACGCTCCACCGAGAACGCGGGCGTTTCTACCTTAAAATATGCGGTAGAGCTGATAGCACAGCTCATTTTGGCGCGCGCATCCGGCCACAGGCGGTGCAATGCCAAAAAGAGAACGAACTGCGCAGTTCTCTTGTAAACGTCGCGACCGACGGGGTCACTGTAACGAAGCAAACGAACAACACCGCCCGATGCCGCCATTGCTTTACGCATCGATTCGCGCTCCTTAACGTCCTCCTCTCGCACGGGAACGTAATTGAGATTGAATACGCGCCCTGCAATTTTTGCCGCGAGGGGATCGGTGGAAAGCTTGCCTTCAAACAAGTCCATCTGTTGGGTGATTTCCAAAAGCGATTGCCCGGGAGCCGCTTCAACGGCCCTGTCATCTATCCATAATTTCATTTATTTTCTCCAATCTGTTAAGTATTCAAATCTGTTTTGCAAGCATTGCAAGTGCGCGCGCCTTCATTGCGGCGGTGCGCTTGGCGGGAACAAGATACAAAATGTCTGCGCTCGGCGTCTCTGTGCAATGTGCACCCATCAAAAAGCCAATGGCTTGTTGCCCTTCATACAGAATATGTGCGTTTGCTCCCCTTGTTACCTGCAAATGAAAATCGGGATTGCATTTTTCAAAATCGGTTTTCCAAAGCCCCAAAAGGTGCTCAAGGGTGGCATCGTCAAGGTCCACCGAAACAAGCGCGACCTCTTCCCGCTTTTTGAGTTGTCTGACTGTTTGCACGAGGTTGATGCAAAGCAAGCAGGCATTGAGCACCGCCACGGGCCAGGTGTTGACACAAACGGCGTAAATAAGACTGATGAGGGCACCGCACATATTGAAAATGCGTAATTTGATAACCGAGGTCATCATCATGGAAACAATGACAAGGGCTGTAC
>JAZRKS010000120.1:0-3335 GCA_045646445.1 Eubacteriales bacterium
CGATAATTTTTATCGCATCATCAATCCTACTACACAAAAGCCCCAAAAGCTGGGTGAGGACGGTAAGCCCAAAAAGTGCTTTGACGAACACGAAAGGGATTGCTACGAAGAACTATTCGGTGAATCCCTTGCTGCCCAAAATGACCGCTACACAAAAAGCGGTCACGCGGAACGATGCAAGACCATCGACGAATACCGCAGAAGTGCCCGCACTTGCCCGGAAGAAACCATCATTCAGCTTGGAAACCGCAGCGGCACAGTCAGCCCGGAAACCGTGGGGCAATTCATTTCGCTGTACCTTTTCCATATGCGAGCCAAGTTTGGGGACAAGGTGCGTTTTTTGGATATTGCCATCCACAATGACGAAAGCGTACCCCACGCCCATATCCGCCGGGTATGGTGCGCAACCGGAAAAGACGGGCTGCTTGAAGTGTCGCAAGCAAAAGCCCTTGAGCAGCTTGGCATAGAGCGTCCAGACCCCACCAAAAAAGAAAACAGGCACAACAACCGAAAGCAGACCTTCTCCCAAATGGAGCGTAAAATCGCTTTGGAGTGTGCCCGTCAATGTGGGCTTGAAATAGAGGAAATCCCCGCAGAGCCCGGAAAACAAACGATGGCTTTGGAGCAGTATGTAGTCCAAAAGGAACGGGAGGCTCTTGCCGCTGTTCATGCTGAAAAAGAGGCTGTAAAAGAAGAAGTCCGCAAGCTTACAGAAGTGCGCGAGGAAGTTCGTGCAGAGGTAGAAACGCTCACACAGGAAAAGACACGCCTGCAACGGCTTGTGTCACGGCTGAGTGAATCCCTCGGCCGGCTCTTCGGCAAACTGCAAAACATTGCCATGGGGCGAGGCACAGTTCTTGACTATGTGCGCCCGGAGGCGCAGGCAGTTGTGGACGACTTAAACGAGCTGGAAAACGATGAGTACGAGCTGTAAAGCAAAATTCCAATATGCCGAACAGTTCGACATATTGGAATTGGTATAACTATTAGTTTTTACTTTTTGCAATATGCAACACCATCAACCTGGAATTGCAGACCATCGTTTCCGCCTTTGTGGGCAAATTCGGTTTGGATGGACTTGCGCACAGGATACCTACCGTTGAACCGTTCTTTAATGACCTTTTCCATGACGGGGATATTCCAAACATCTCTAAACAGGCAATCCATCTGCACCACATTGTCCAGAGTAAGCCCAACAAGTGCCAATCTTCTTTCCATATCGTCGAATGCACCATTTATCTGTTCTTCGATAGTGCCGCCAATATTGCCAACGCAGTAACCAAGGAAACAGAAATCCCCTGCCTTGATGATACCCGCATGTGCCCAATCTTCGTTAACATCATATCGTTCAATCATGTTTATATCCTCCTGAATTATTGGAATAACACGATTATAGCACAAATGTTCGAGATGTCAAATGGTTTTTCAAATTCAAGTTTATCGAATAGAATTATACCACAAATAACCACAGAAATCAACAGAAAGCAGGATAAGCCCGGTAGTCTTTCGGCTACCGGGTCAACCCTTAAGCGGCTATTCGCTGCATTCTTTTCGATACGGAATATGCAATCGCTGCCTTATGTGTTTGGGGACTATGTACATAAGTATTGGCAGTCACAAAGGCGTTTTTGTGACCGAGAAAACGCGCTGCATCAACGAGGGTATACTCACCACTTGCCACGAGGTTTGTGGCGCAGCTATGGCGCATATCGTGATGGCTAATCTTGCGCACTCCTGCCGTTTCGCAAGCTCTATTTGTGATGGAATAAATACCGCCGGGTCGCTCCCAGAAAATACGCTCGTATGGCTTTAGCCCATAGGTGCGGGAAATCCTGTCCTTTAACCCCTGTTTGATTTCCTCCGGCAGCAAAAGTGTGCGTGTACTGGAAGTGCTTTTGGGAGAGTCAGTTTCTCCGTCAATATCACAGGATTTAGTGATATGCAAATAGGCGTTCCCTTTCTCGTAGGTAATATCGGCGGGCGTAATGGCACGAGCCTCGCCGATTCGCAAGCCCATGAAATACATCAAATCGTAGAACACACGCCATTCCTCCGGTGCAGCTTTCCTGAAAAGGAAAAATTCTTCGTCTGACCATGTGAGGCGTTCCGGTGTTACTGTGCTGCCCAAATTGGTCAAATCCACCATAGGGGAAAACCGCAAATAGCCTTTGGCAACCGCATAATTCAAAACAGCGTTGAGCTGCATTTGCGTTCTGCGGAGGCTTGAATCTGCCATTGGCGTTCCGTTGCGGGTGATGTAGGACTTCATATACTGCTGCCACATCTGCAGCATTTCAGCGTCAATATCCTTGATTTTGACATCCCTAAAATGGGGCAGAATAAACGCCTGTGCATCGTCCTTTGCCTTGAGGCTGCTGCGCTTCAATTCTTTGATTTTGGGCGTGTTTCGGTACTCCTCCCATACCTGCCCATAGGTCGGCACTACGAGCCGCCGAGGGCGTTTTTGCGCCTCTGTGACGGCGGTATCCGTGTATTTCGGCAAAGTTGTGGGTGGCTCTGTATGCCCCAACTCAGCCTCTTGGATGACCTGACGCGCCCATTCCTGCAATTCGATTTCTGCCATGCGAGCCTCTTTCTGCGTGTCAAAAACCGGGCTCTTTTTCTGATAGTGAATACCTGCGATTGTGTAGTTTACCTTGGCGTACCACTTTACGCCGTGCTTTCGTTGAACCTTGTAAATACCTGTCATTGAACAATGCCCTCCTTGGTTAGTCCGTGCCGCGTTAGAAAGTACTCCGCACTTACCTTGCCCGGATGGATGATAAATCCGAGGGCTTGGAGCTCCTTGTTGCATTCGCGGATTACTCTATACGCTTTGCTTTCCTTACATCTGAGGACATCTTGAACATCGTTCACATCATAAAAAACTGGGGTCATTGTAGTACATTTCTCCTTTGAAATAATTGTACTACAATAATGATTTTTTAGGTTTTGCTTGTGCACAAGGGGTATTGCTCGTACCGCATTCGTACCGGATTTTTTCACGGTCTCAAAAAACCTTAGAGCCACAAGGGTTTCGGGGTTTCCATAACCGTCCGGTGGACTGTTTTCACGCCGTGGGAGAGTCCCGCCGATTCCGGACGCGCCCAGTATGGGTGTGGACGGAATTGGCTTCCCCATCGTTACCCTTTGGGTGGTGTTCTTTTTTGTATAAGGACGTGCCGCTTTTTGAAGCGGCACGTCCCGTGATATCAGATCCTGGCGACGCCGGTTTTGCGGGCCGCTTCGGCAACAGCCTCGGCAACAGCCTTACCGACTCTGGGATCAAAGGCCTTGGGAATGATGTATTCCTCGTTCAGCTCATCGTCGGAGAT
>JAZRKS010000121.1:0-1831 GCA_045646445.1 Eubacteriales bacterium
CCTTGGTTTCTTCTGCCCACATGCCGGTGTACTTATATGCCTTCATATCCTTTGCCATTTCGCAATAGGTGTTGGCACTAACGCTCTTGAGCTCGGCACCGCCAAGAATGTAGAGAATGAGGTCAAGGTAGTGAACGCCCCAGTCGATCAGAACGCCGCCACCGGACTCCTGCTTGTTTGTGAAAGCACCGCCAAGGCCGGGAATGCTGCGGTGTGCACGGAAGGAGCAGTAAACGTGGTAAATGTTGCCAAGCTCGCCGTTCTTGTTCATTTCGGCAATGCGGCAAACCGATTCTTGGAAGCGGTTGCACACGCCAATGTTGAGCAGCTTGCCTTGTTTTTCTGCTTCGTCTGCCATCTCTTTGGAGAGTGCATAGTTGACGGTGATGGGCTTTTCGCACATAACGTTCTTGCCTGCTTTGAGTGCGTCCATCGTAATTACGTAGTGCGCGTAGTTGGGAGTCAGAACGAATACGGTTTGCACCTCGGGGTCTGCCAGAGCGATTTTGTAATCGGTGATGGCTTGCTCTGCACCGTACTTTTCAACTACGGCGTTTGCCTTTTCGATGAGAAGGTCGCACGCGTACTTGATGCGTACGTCTTCCATTTTGGAAAGAGCGGGCAGATGTGCGAAGTTTGCAATTCTACCGCAACCGATAATGGCAATTGTTTTTTGCATGGTTTTAGTTCTCCTTTATGATTTTTCTCAAATAATTTGCTGCAAGGGTAATATCGTCGGCAGGGGTTGCGCCGGCTTCGCGCTCGATGGTAAGGAAGCCGCGGTAGCCGATATCCTCAAGGGCTTTGAGGTATGCCGCAAAATCTACGCTTCCCTCCCCCAAGGGAGTTTCGCGGAAAGCGGTGATGCCTGCCATATCCTCGGGCATGGGAATGACCCGATAGATATATTCGGGATTGGTGCGCTTGAGCATGACACCGTCCTTTGCGTGGGTGTGAACGATGTACTTTTTCAAGCGGTGAACAGCGCCTGCGGGATCGTCACCCGTAACCATAACAAGGTTTGCGGGGTCGAGGTTGACACCAACACCACAGGAACCGAGCGAATCGAGGAAATCACCGAGAACCGCTGCGGTCTCAGGACCGGTTTCAACTGCGAAATGCGCGTTTACACTGTCTGCATACTGTGCCAGCTCGTAGCAGGCCTCTTGCATGATTTTGTAACGTTCACAGGTTTTGTCTTCGGGAACAACACCGATGTGCGTGGTAACGATGTTGGTCTCCATTTCCAATGCAAGGTCAACTACTCTTTTGGAGCGCTCTACGTAGATCTTGTTAGATTCGGAACTCATAAAGCCGTGACCGAAATCTCCGCAAATGGCGGAAAACTTAACGCCGTTGTCCTTCGCAAACTGCAACAGCTCGCGGCGGCGCTCTGCCGTGAATTTTTCGGGAACAAAGTCGCCTCTGGTACCGTACATTTGGATACCGTCAAGATCGAGCTTGCTCGCCTCTCTGATTGCCTCGTGAATCTCTTTGCGGAAAGATTCAACGACAACTCCTATAGGAAATTGATACATAAGGTCCTCCTTACGTGCGCGTACGTGCTCTCGCACGTGCGTATACGCACGCGAAACAATTATGGATAATACATTATAACACAGATTGGGGCGTTTGTCTATACTTTTTTGGATTTTTGTGCAATTTTTTCTTCCGAAAAAGTCTTTTTTTAGCACTTTTCAACATTCGTTCACAAAGTGTTCTTCAAATGATGTGAAAATCGAAAAACTCTGTCAAAAATCGGCAAGAGGTGATGATTTTCTTGCACCTTTTTCTTCTTTCGTCATAATATGATAACAGAGGAGCAAACCCA
>JAZRKS010000122.1:0-3385 GCA_045646445.1 Eubacteriales bacterium
TGCAAAACAGCTTTAGCCAATTCAACCCGATTAAGATCATGTCCGATTCCGGAGCCCGTGGTTCTATCGCACAGATGCGTCAGCTCGCAGGTATGCGTGGTTTGATGTTTGCAACCAACGGCCGTACCATCGAGGTACCGATCAAATCCAACTTCCGTGAAGGCTTGAACATTCTCGAGTACTTCATGGGTGCTAAGGGTTCCCGTAAGTCTCTGTCCGATACGGCTCTCCGTACCGCAGACTCCGGTTACCTGACCCGTCGTCTTGTTGACGTATCGCAAGAGGTCATCGTTCGCGAGATCAAGTGCGACTCCAAGACACCCACTTATATTACCGACATCATGGACGAAAAGAACAACGTTCTTGAGCCTCTCTCCGACCGTATCATCGGCCGTTTCACCATGGGCGAGGTCGTTCATCCCGTTACCGGTGAGGTTATCGTTGGCGACGACGAAATGATCACCGAAGAAGCTGCAGACCGCATCAATGCCGCAGGCATCAAGGGCGTCAACATCCGCACAGTTATCCAGTGCCATGCAAAGCAGGGCATTTGCGCACACTGCTACGGTGCCGACCTTGCAAACGGCAAGCTGGTTAACGTTGGTGAGGCTGTTGGTATTATTGCTGCACAGTCCATCGGTGAACCCGGTACGCAGTTGACCATGAGAACCTTCCACTCCGGTGGTGTTGCAGGTTCCGATATTACCCAGGGTCTGCCTCGTGTTGAAGAACTTTTCGAAGCACGTCAACCCAAAAAGCCCGCCGTTATCAGCGAAATTCGCGGTACGGCACACATCAGCATGGCAGAGGGCTCCAACATTCACACTGTTACCGTTCGTCCCGATGCAGAGCAACCCGAGGGCGTTGTTGCCGAGGTTAAGGAATATCAAATTCCTTACGGCACCAAGCTGTCCATCATCGAGGGTCAGCATCTTGAAATCGGTGAGGCTATGACCGAAGGTAACAAGGCTCCCGCCGATATTATGCGAGTTCTTGGTTTGGATGCCGTTTACGAGTATCTGATCAAGGAAATTCAAAAGGTATACCGTTCGCAGGCTTGTAACGTAAACGATAAGCACGTTGAAATCATCGCACGTCAAATGACCAGAAAGATGCGCGTTGAGGACAGCGGCAGCACCGATCTGCTTGTTGGCTCCAGCATCGACGTTCTCGATCTTGAAAAGGCAAACAACGAAATCGACGCTCGTATCGCTGCAGGCGAAGAGGGACTCACCCACGCAACCGGTAGCACCATTCTCTTGGGTATCACCAAGGCATCCCTGCAAACCGAATCTTTTATGTCCGCAGCATCCTTCCAGGAGACCACCAAGGTTCTCACCGAGGCGGCTATCCACGGTAAGGTTGACTACCTGCGCGGCCTGAAGGAAAACGTCATTATCGGTAAGCTCATTCCCGCAGGTACGGGTATGGATTGCTACAAGGGCGTTGGCGTTCGCAAGGTACAATAATCCAAAAACAAACCATAAATATACGGAGGAAGCTCAAAAGGGCTTCCTCCGTAGGGCTATCAGCCCGCAAATTTTTGGGCGGGCGACTATACAAAAAGGAGATTGATTATGAAAAAGATCGGCTTTATTGATTGTTATTTGAGCAACTGGCACGCAAACAATTACCCTGCATGGATTCGTGAATCCTGCCAGGAGCGCGGCCTTGAATATGAAGTAGCATACGCTTGGGCAGAGGTTGAGGTTTCTCCCCGTGACGGTAAGACCACCGATGAGTGGTGTGCAGAGAACAACGTAACCCGTTGCAACTCCATTGAGGAAATTTGCGAAAAGAGTGACGTTCTCTTTATCCTTGCTCCCACCAACCCCGAAAAGCACCTTGAGTACGCAAAGACCGCACTCAAGTATGGCAAGCGCACCTACATCGATAAGACCTTTGCGCCCAACTACGAGGAGGCAGCAGCTATTTTTGCAATTGCCGACGAGTACGGCACCGCGTGCTTCAGCACCTCTGCTCTCCGCTACGGCACCGAGCTCGATACCTTTGAAAACCCCACTAAAGTCGTTACCACCGGTGCAGGCCGTACTCCCGACGAGTACATCGTTCACCAGGTAGAAATGATCGTTAAGCTCCTCGGTTGCAACATCAAGGCAGTTAAGTGCACAAAAGAGACCGATACCAGAATCGTTTACAATATCGCATTCTCCGACGGCAAGAGCGCAACCGCAATTTGGGACCAAAGCCTCGGTTTTACCGCAACCTCTATCAACGAGAACGGCGAAGAGGACAAGAAGGCGATCAACTCTCCTTTCTTCAAGATCCTCTTGGATAAGATCATTGTCTTCTTTGAGACCGGCGAGGTTGATTTTGACCGCGCAGAGACTCTGACGGGTATGAAGCTGCGCGAGCATATGCTGGTTAACAACGGTGAGTGGGAAGAGGTTGCTCCCGTAGTATAAGCAAATAACGACTTTTTGCAGCAAAACCCACGACAAAATGTCGTCTATAAAGCAAAAAATCGCAAAAACATAAACAAAATATTTTTCTGTATTTGCACTAAAATTGTGCAAAAGGAAGAAAAATTCACACAAAACACATACTTATTGACAAAATCACTCATAAGTGGTATAATAGATTGTAATTGTGAGCGTATGCCCGAACTATGCCATAACTATGCCTAGTGAAAAATACCCACAATCCCAATACGGCAGAACCACGCGACTATGTCGGGTGTCTGTATATAAACATTAAATTTCGGAAGAAGGAGGAAACTGAAGAATGCCAACCTTTAACCAGCTTGTCAGACAGGGACGCGGCGAAAAGATTTACAAATCTAAGTCTCCTGTTCTCCAAAAGGGTTTCAACTCTTTGAAGAACGCAGCAGTAGATCAATCTGCACCGCAAAAAAGAGGCGTTTGCACCAAGGTATCTACCACCAGCCCTAAGAAGCCTAACTCTGCAATGAGAAAGATCGCAAGAGTTCGTCTTACCAACGGTATGGAAGCAACCGTTTACATTCCCGGTATCGGACACAACCTGCAAGAGCACTCGGTAGTTCTGATCAGAGGAGGTCGTGTAAGAGACCTTCCCGGTGTGCGTTATCACATCATTCGCGGAACCCTCGATGCACAGGGCGTTGCAAACCGCAACCAGAGCCGTTCTAAGTACGGCGCAAAGAGAGCTAAGAAGAAGTAATTCTGCTCTTTTTTGGGGTAAGCTCCCCACAATTTAACTAAAAAGCACCACTTGTCCGTCCGACGTGTTTTTTCGTAAATTTAATGTTTATGTCAAACCCGACGGCGCTAACAGAAGCTGCTTTTGAGTACCAATGATCTCATAATTTTAATGAAGGAGGGAAGTACAGTGCCGAGAAGAGGTCGTATTACCAAAAGAGATGTATTGCCGGATCCGTTGTATG
>JAZRKS010000123.1:0-3431 GCA_045646445.1 Eubacteriales bacterium
AACGGATGCTACAACACCGTCAGCGGGAGCCATGATGTCGTTTTCCATCTTCATAGCTTCAAGAACGCAGAGAACGTCGCCCTTCTTAACAGCATCGCCAACCTTTGCGTTAACCTTGATGATGGTGCCGGGCATGGGGGCCTTAACAGCGGTAGCGCCTGCCTTGCCTGCGGGAGCCACGGGAGCTGCAGGAGCCACGGGAGCTGCGGGAGCTACAGGAGCTGCAGGAGCTGCAGGAGCTGCTACGGGTGCAGGAGCTGCTACGGGTGCAGGAGCTGCTACGGGAGCGGGAGCTGCTACGTAAGGAACTTGTACGCCATTTACTTCTTCTACTACTACATCATATACAACGCCATTAACAGTTACACGATAGTTCTTCATAATATTTTACCTTTAACCTTTCAAATTTTAAGTTTTGTTTAGTTTATTGTTTATAGTTTGACTTGATTGAGAGACAGATTATCTTCTGAAGCCGCGTTTACGTTCTGCGCGCTTGAAGGATACAACGCGGAAAGCACCGGTCTCGCCTGCTTCCGCTCTTGCGGCGGTGATAGCCGCGGTAATAGCCGCTACGATTGCCCCATCGTCTTCGGCGGCTGCAAGTGCTGCGGCAATAGCTGCGGCAATAGCTGCATCGTCTTGATTGGGGACGGGTGCGGGAGCCGCCTTCTTTTGGCGAGGCTCTTTTTCTTTCTTTTCATCCTTGTGCAGGACAGCGTGCATGATTTCGATCATAGCCCACAAAATTGCGAGAACCGCAAAAATGGTGACCATTCCCATGAGTGTAACCGTACCCGCAGTGGATGCGCGTTCACCCCAGTTGATCGTTTCTACCGCCGCCGCAAGGACAACAGATACTTTCATCATTTGAATACCTCCCTATCAAAGAGGAAGATTGCAATGCTTGCGGGCGGGTGTGCCTGCATTTTTCATCATCAGCATATAAACTGCTGCACAGATGCGTTGACGAAGCTCGAGAGATGCAACTACGTCATCGATGCTACCGTCAGCAGCGGCTGCCTCGGGAGATGCACACTCTTTTGTCCACTTCTCGATGAGGTCTGCGCGAGTAACTTCCTCGGTGATCTTGTCATTCCACAGGAATGCAACAGCACTTGCGGGAGCCATAACGCTGATCTCGGATGCGGGAAGTGTATAAACCATATCAGCACCCAGAGCCTTAGAGCCCATGAGCGTGAATGCTGCGCCGTATGCCTTGCCGGTGACAACACTAATCTTTGCGGTATCTGCGGTTGCATAAGCCATAGCAAGCTTGCCAAGTTGAGCAGCCAGAGGTGCACCCTCTGCCTCGGCACCGGTTGCAACGCCAATGCTATCAACAAGAGTAACTACGGGAATGGAGAAGCTATCGCAGAAGCTGATCAGCTTTGCTGCCTTCTTTGCACCGTCGCAGGTGATAACGCCGCCGTTGACTGCTGCATCGTTTGCAACAACACCGCAGGTAACGCCACCAAAGCTTGCAAAGCCGGTGATCATCTCGGTAGCGTACGCTTCACCAAGAGCCACAAAGGTTTCGGCATCGCAAAGAGCATTGACAAGCTTTTTACCGCTAAGACCTTCAAGTGCAACTGTGCGGTTGATGTCATCGGTGATATCCTCGATTGCTACACCCTCTTCGCAGTTGGAAGGAAGCAGAGAAACGAGTTTTACTGCCTTTGCTACTGCATCCTCTTCGTTCTCGGCGTTGATGGATGCCAAGCCGTTTTTTGCAGTGTAATCGGTGGTACCGATCTCCTTACCTGCAAGGAAAGGAGCATTTACATAAAGCTCGGATTTATCCTTAACGGTAACGACAACGTCAAACATTGCCGCAACGGTTGCTGCCATACCCGCACAAACGCCGTTGATGATGGCGATTTGCGGAATGATGCCCGAAGCATCACTAACAACCTTGAGCAGCTTGCCGTAAGCCGAGAGAACAGATGCGCCATCGGCAACGGTAGCACCTACGCTATCGAACATACCAACAACGGGCGCGCCGTTCTTGAGTGCCATACTGTAAAGCATAGCAATTTTTTCTGCTTGAAGTGCATCAATTGCGCCCTTCTTGCGGTCACTATCCTGTGCGAATGCATAAACCAGCTTGCCATTCACGGCTCCGTAGCCGCAAACAACACCGGCAAGGTCGTCGCCTCTCTTCATGAATGCGCCGGTCTCAACAAAGGTGCCAGCATCAAAGAGAGCCGCGATTTTTGCACAGCCAACGGTTGTGCCTTTCTCCATAAAGACAATCCTCCAAAATAAGTTATTTTTTGTGGGAAATAGGGGTGTTTTTTAAAAAATTACCATCCTACCCCATTCTAACGAAATTATACCACAAAACAAGCCGAAAGTCAACGATACTTCCCTTTTTTATTATGAATAATATGTTAAGTTTATAACAAAAAAGCCGCCGAAAGCAACCCTTGGGGTACTTTCGGCGGCGGTTTATTTATTCGGGTAATTGATCACAGAACATCAAAAGATTTGAAGTTACCTTCTCTCCCTCGGTAAGAGGACGGAAGGTACCGTTTTCGTAAAGAATATCCATAACCATAAGAGCGACAGTTGAATTCACAAAAGAGCTTACATACCTAGCTACCACGAGATCGCGCATTTGTGGCGGATAATTTTTGGCAACTAACATTGCGTGCTCCAGAGCATAATCCGCAAATGTCTTTTTGATCTCTTCGCCAAGAGATGGCAGTTTTGCGAAAAATGTTTCTGCTTTATCTCGCACAACCATGATGTTGACCTTGTTATCCTCTGTCAAAAATCCGCGCTTCTTCAAGCGGTCAAATTTCTCCTTGTTGGCAGGGGTGTTTTCGATTGCTCCTGTCATAAATTCATACAGATACTCATAGTCCGATGTCCGGTTGTTTTTCCAAGCTCCCGTTCGCGAAGAGTAACGCGTATCGAAAGACCAAGCATATATCGACGGATATTTTTCGGACCAACGGTTCATATCTCCGCAGGCCCAATAAGGCGGAAACGTTTGAGACGGAACATAATCAGGATCGATTTGTGTTGCAGGAATGTCAACATATGCAATAAAATTGCCGCCTGACAAGGTCTTAATGCTATATTGTGACAAATTGATTTTGGATGCAGTATTGCATTTGTTGTTTACTGCGTAAAATATCGCGGCTGCTTCAAACAGTTCCCTGTTTCCGCTTGGAATATAAATGTCCTTCACATTTTCGATTGCCGCACGTATCTGCGGTACATATTCACGCACCAGCAGCTTGGCAAGCTCCATCTTTTTTTGCAGACATTTGTCCTCCAGCTCAAGAGAATATGTTTCGGGATTGAAACAGACATAGGTGGTGTAGCGTTTGCCGGCTTGTTCCATCAGAAAACCGTTTGCTACAAGCTCTGCAACAGTAAGTCGGAGGCCAAGCGGTCTTAGGAAGACAACACTTGAAACCAAC
>JAZRKS010000124.1:0-4256 GCA_045646445.1 Eubacteriales bacterium
TCAGTTTATTCAAAGGAAAGGACAAAAGGGCAAAGAAAAGAAGATAGACACCTTAGCGGTATCTCCCTTTTGGAAAGGAATTTTCAATGGCAACGGATAAGAAAAATCACGACAGCGACGTTTACTTATTTGAAAATCAGAAGATAATTGATGTAAATATGGAAAAGGAGGTCAAGAAATCCTTTATCGAGTATTCTATGTCGGTTATTATGGCGCGTGCGCTTCCCGACGTGCGCGACGGAATGAAGCCGGGTGCTCGCCGTATTCTCTACGCAATGTATGAGGACGGCTTGGTGCACTCCAAGCCCTTCCGCAAGTCGGCAAGCACCGTAGGTAACGTACTTGGTAGATATCACCCTCACGGTGACGCTGCCGTTTACGGCACTATGGTTCGCATGGCGCAGGATTTCTCTATGCGTTATCCTCTGGTTGAGGGACACGGAAACTTTGGTTCTGTTGACGGTGACGGCGCGGCTGCTTACCGTTATACCGAGGCGCGTCTTGACAAGATTGCCGATGAAATGATGCGCGATCTTGATAAGAACGTTGTTCCCATGATGCCCAACTTTGATAACCGCCTGCAGGAGCCCACGGTGCTTCCTTCCCGTTTCCCTAATCTCTTGGTTAACGGTTCTATGGGTATTGCGGTTGGTATGGCAACCAATATTCCCCCTCACAATCTCGGTGAGGTAATTGACGCCACCGTTTACCGCATGGATAACCCCGAGTGCTCGGTTGACGAATTGATGGAATACATCAAAGGTCCCGATTTCCCGACCTATGCAACCATTTACGGTGTTAACGGCATTCGCTTGGCATACGAAACCGGCAAGGGACACATTATGGTGCGTGCCCGTGCCGTTATCGAAGAAGATCACCGCCGCATTATCTTTACCGAAATTCCTTACGGCGTTAACAAGAGCTTGCTTTGCGAGTCGATTGCCGAGTGCCACAAGGAAAAGAAGGTAGATGGCATTACCGAGTTGCGCGACGAATCGGGCAGAGACGGTATGCGCATTGTTGTGGAATATCGCCGCGATGCAAATCCGCAAATTCTGCTCAATCAGCTTTACAAATACACCCAGCTGCAGGAGACCTTTGCTATCAACATGCTCGCCCTTGTTAACAACGAGCCCAAGGTTCTCAACCTGCCGCAAATTCTCGACCATTACATTGCTCACCAAGAGCAAGTCATTATTCGCCGCACCGAGTTCGATCTCGAAAAGGCAAAGGCAAGAGCCCACATTTACGAGGGCTACAAGATCGCGCTTGACAACATCGACGAGATCGTTCAAATTATGAAGACCTCTCCCTCTATCCCTGCATCCAAGCTGACCTTGATGGAGCGCTTTGGACTCACCGACGTTCAGTCGCAAGCCATTGTTGAAATGACACTCGGTAAGCTGACGGGCATGGAGAGAAGCAAGATTGAAGACGAACTTGCACGCTTGCACGCGCTTATTGAGGAGCTTGAAGGCATTCTTGCCGACATTGGCAAGATCAAGCAGATCATTAAGGATGAGATGGGTGAGATCCGCCGCAAGTATGCCGATGCACGTCGCACCGACATTATGGCGGCAGAGCACGAGATCATTCTTGAGGACCTCATCGAGCGTCATAACTGCGTTATTACGCTCACCAATGCAGGCTACATCAAGCGTCAGCCTGCGGCATCCTACTCCGCACAACACCGCGGCGGACGCGGCATCATTGGTATGTCCACCAAGGAAGAAGACTTTATAGAAAAGGTCATCGCGGTCAACAGCCACTCTTATCTGTTGATGTTCACCAATACGGGTAAGGTGCAAATGCGCAAAGCGTATATGATTCCCGAGGCAGGACGCACCGCACGCGGACAAAATATCGTTAACATTCTCGAGCTTGAGGCAGGAGAAAAGATCACCTCTTGCATCAGCGTAGACGAGTTTACCGATACCCATTACCTCACCATGGTAACCAGAAACGGTGTTATTAAGAGAACCAAGCTTTCCGAGTACGAGTACCAACGCAAGGGCGGTAAGATCGCACTCACTCTTGACGAGGGCGACGAGCTGCTTTACGTAGTTCTCACCGACGGCACCTGCGAGCTTCTCATTGCAACCGAGCAAGGTCAAGCCATCCGCTTTGCCGAAGAGGGTGCACGCGCACTCGGCCGTACGGCACGCGGCGTTCGCGGCATCAGCCTGCGCGAGGGCGACTTTGTTAAGGGTGTTTGCACCGTTGAAGAAGGCAAGGATCTGCTCTGCATCACTGCCAACGGCTTTGGTAAGCGCAGCCCGTTCGATGATTTCCGCTTGATGAAGCATCGCGGCGGCTACGGTGTAACCTGCTACAACCTGACCGAAAAGAGCGGTGACCTGACCGGTATTGCCGCTGTTGATGACAGCATGGATATTATGATGATCACCGATTCGGGAACCATCATTCGCACACCTGTTGCAGGCATTCCTTCCCGTTCCCGTAGCGCGGGCGGCGTAATCGTAATGCGCCTCGGCGAAGGACAACAGCTTGTCAACTTTACCGTTGTGGCTCGCGAAGAAGAGAACAACGAAGAAGAGGTTGAACTCGATGAAAACGGAAGCGAGGCGACCGAAGTTGCAGAGGCCACCGAGGCACCCGAAACCGAAGAAACCACAGAGACGGAAAGCGAAACGAACGAATAATTGCAAACGAAAGATGGCTCCCTTGTGCAAAGGGAGCTGTCAAATGCGGAAGTCATTTGACTGAGGGATTGTTTTGTTATAAAATTTTCTTTTTACAATCCCTCCGTCATTTTCTTGCGAAAATGCCACCTCCCTTTACACAAGGGAGGCTAAAATAAAACACGAAACAAGAAGCAAAAAAGTAATATGGAAGAAACAAAAAAACTCACCAAGGAAATCATCCTTGCGTTTTTCAAAAAGCATTACAAAAAAATCATTGCGGGGGCACTCGCGGTGGTGGTTTTGGCAGTGAGCTGCGTGCTCCTGTTCCAATGCAACGCCGCGCCGCGCATCGAGGATATTTACGATAGAATGGTTTATCTCCTCGAAACCTCGCAAGAGGTCAACACGCTGATTTTCGGCAACGGCCTTCCTGTATGGGAGGATGACTCCGAATACGTCGAATTTATGCACGTGTATTACGGACTCGAGCCGGCAGACCATTACGAAATTGTAATGCCGAATGCTAAATATCACACGGTTGACCAAATCAAAGAGGCTATTCAAGGCATTTACAGTCAACAGTATATCGATGCCGTTTTAAACGGTTCTATCTTCGATGGCTTTGCCGTTTCGGATAGTGTAGGCGGCTCGGTTGTCGGCGTTGCGCGCTATTACGAGGAAGGTGTCTATCTTTGGCAGTCCAAGGAGTTCCGCGTAAAGCCTTACGAGGGAATGCGCATTTATGATTATTCCACTATGCAGGTGCAGTCGCTCGGCAAAACCGACCGATGCGTCGTTACCGTCAATTCTTGGCTCGAGGATACCCCCGACCAAGTAGAAAACATCGAAATCCTTATCGCCCTGCAAGACGGTCAGTGGTATTTGGATAATTTTATAGCTTAATTTTTATAAAAGATTGCAGGGGAAAACTTTTTCGCGAAAAAGTTTTCCCCTGCACCCCTTTCAAAAAGCACTCACACAAAAAATAAAATAGTTATGTTCGGCTGGACGAATTATTTCATTCGCATCGTAGGGCGGGGGCTTGCTCCCGCCGTTTTTTTATAACATAACACAAACCGATAATTTTTCTCGCAAAATGCGTTATTGATTTTTTTATATTTGTCGCGTATAATAAAGGTGTCGACACAAAAAGGCCTTGAAAACCAAAACAAGGAGAGAAAATTATGAAACTGACTATCGGTGAAAACATTCGCAATTTTCGCAAAAAGAACGATTTAACGCAAGAGGACCTTGCCGACCGTTTGGGTGTGACTTATCAATCTGTCAGCCGTTGGGAAAACGGCGCGACCTACCCCGACCTTGAACTAATCCCCGCGATTGCCGAAACGCTCTCGGTTACAATAGACGAGCTTCTCGGCATGCCGCAGATCGAAAAAGAAAAAAGAGCACTTGCAACCTTTGATGAGCTCCGCCGCGAGTGTATGAAAAAAGAATACGATGCCGACAAAATCGTAACACTTCTGCGCGACATCCGCCGCAATTATCTTGATAGCGACCACGCGTGGCGTCCGTGGAGCGAGGGCAACGACCGCGCATTCCGTGATCCCAAAATTTTGCCCGAGGTGCGCTTTTTGGCAGAGGCATATCTTG
>JAZRKS010000125.1:0-2610 GCA_045646445.1 Eubacteriales bacterium
CCTCGCAAATTGAGTCTGCCGCTGTGGAAAATTTCTCCTTTTCGTAGTCCTCGCGAGAAAATCCTTTAACAACACGCATACCGCGAACGTTCTCCTCGATGGATTCGTTGAGTCGGTCGTATTTTTTGAATACGCGACGGAATGCGGGCATCGCCTTTTTACTCACCAAAAACAAACCGCCGCCAAGGATCGGAATGACCACCACAAAGGTTGCGGCAAGCCAACCGCCCATATATGCCGACATCGCAATGGAAAAGATCAGCATCAAGGGGCTGCGCACTGCCGTGCGGATGATCATCATAAATGCCATTTGCACGTTTTGCACGTCGGTGGTAATGCGCGTTACCAGAGATGCCGACGAGAATTTGTCGATGTTGCCAAAGCTGAAGGATTGAATTTTGGCGAAAATATCGTGGCGCAGATTTTTGGAGAAGCCCGCCGACGCGCGCGCCGATGTAAATCCTGCCAAGCCTCCGCAGGCCAGGGAGGCAAACGCCATGAGTATCAACACTCCGCCAACGATCAGAATGTAACCCATATCAAGGTTTTTGCCCTGCTCTTGAATTTTGTTGATCAAAAAGGTGGCGGTCACAAAGGGGATGAGCGTTTCGATGATCGCTTCGCCCACCATCAAAAGCAGGGTCCAAATCGCCTCACGTTTGTATTCTCGCACACACTTTGCAAGTTTTTTTAACATAAGTCCTACAAAATTTCCTTTCACTTTTAATCATAATTTTACATTATAACATTATAGCACAATATATTTATAAAGTCAACTGCGAACACAAAAAAATAAAGAAAATAACATAAAAAAAACAAGAAAAGCTCCGCAAAATTCGCGGAGCTTTTGAATTTTTCATTTACTGCTTCATATGAACGTCGAGCTGCGGGAAAGGAATCTCAATTCCTTCTGCTTCCAGTCTCTTGTGAATGGATTCGAGAACGTCGAAGTTGACCTGCCAGTAGTTGGCGGTCTCTGTCCACAAGCGGAGAACAAAGGTCAAGGAGCTATCGCCCTGTGTGGTAAGACGGCAGAAGGGTTCGGGGTCCTTGAGTACCAATTCATGCTTGCTGCCCTCTTCCAAGAGGATCGCCTTTACGCGGTCGATATCGCTGCCGTACGCTACGCCAATGTTCAAATCTACGCGGCGCGTGCCGTTAACGGAATAGTTGACAACCGAGTTGTTCATAATGCTGCCGTTGGGAACGGTAACGCTCTTGTTGTCGGGGGTTTTGAGGAAGGTGTAGAAAACGTCGATATCGTCAACTGTGCCCGAAAAACCGCCTACCTCAATGTAGTCTCCTACACGGAAGGGGTGGAAGAGCAGGATCATAATGCCGCCCGCAAAGTTAGAGAGCGCACCCTGCAATGCAAGACCGATGGCAACACCGGCAGATGCAATTGCCGCAATAACCGATGCCATGGGAACACCCAAAATGGCAATGATGGTAACGGCGAGAATAATGTACAAAACAACGTTGACAAAGTTTGCAAGGAAATGTGCCACGGTGGGCTCCATTTTTTTAGATACCTTGCCCGAGCGCAGGGACTTGACAACAGCCTTGATAATGAGTCGGCAAACAATGAAGATGGCGATAGAAATCAAGAGTTTAAGACCTACGTCTTGCAGAATGGGAATGAGCCAGTTCAAAAATTGTTCCATATGAACCTCCTGTTTTTTGCTTTATATCATAGTAGCATTGCTGCTATTATGCCAAGAAAACGCCCTCGATGAAGATTTTAAGACCGATGATGATGAGAATTGAGCCACCAAAAATAGATGCCTTGCCGGCAAGCTTTGTGCCAAAGGTCTTGCCCAAAAGCAGACCGCCCAAGCACAAAATAAAGGTAACGATTGCAATGACAAGACAGCAAACAAGTGCCATTAGCCAGTTATATTCGGCAATGGTAAAGCCAACGGACAACGCATCGATGGATGTAGCAACACCTTGCACGAGAAGCGCCGAAAGCCCAACAGCGGTGCATTCGCAATCCTCCTCGCCCTTGCAGGTAATGCCCTCCTTGAGCATTTTGCCGCCGATGTATGCAAGAAGCCCAAGTGCAATCCAAGGAATAAGCTTGCCAAAAAATGCGAAATATTGCATAACGGTATGTACGAACACCCAACCGATCATGGGCATTGCAAACTGAAAAAGTGCAAACACACCTGCAACACCGCACATTTTGCGTGTGCGCATGCAGGGCTCGTTAAGGCCGTTTGCGAGTGACACCGAGAAAGCATCCATGGCAAGTCCTGCGCCAAGACCGATGCTCATTAAGAAAAAACCAAAATCCATAAAAAACGCTCCTCTTTTACTTACGCTTTATTATATCACAAAACCGCTCCCGTGTCAAGCAATAAATTTGGTGTTGCATTTTGCAAAAATGTGTGATACAATAAAGAAAAAATGCAAAAGGAGGGGTACCGTGATCTGCCGTCAATGTCCGCGAGAATGCCAAATAGACCGCCAAGGGAAGCACTACGGCTTTTGTGCCTCGCCCGATGAATTTTTGGTTGCACGCATAGGTCCCCACGCATGGGAGGAGCCCCCCATTAGCGGCTCCCGCGGGTCGGGAACCTTCTTTTTTGGCGGTTGTAATCTTCGTTG
>JAZRKS010000126.1:0-4611 GCA_045646445.1 Eubacteriales bacterium
CACCGATGGCTTGCTCCAAGCGGTACGAGGCGGCAAAGTTCCATTTTGAAAGCGTTGCGCGCAAGGAGAATTTGTCACCTTCCAATAACTCGCAGTTGTGCATATCCTCGCTTGTGATACAGAGGAGGATGCCATCCTTGAGGGCGTTGGTCTCCTCGTTCTCCATATATTTGGTTTCAAAGGGGGCTCCTGTTCCCGAAAGGCGGAAGGAGTCACCCACCTGCAAGCTCGTGGCGTAGGTAAATACCAAGCGCACGTCAGCTCGGCAGGGCTTTCCGTTTATATTGTAAACCTCAACGGTGAGCACGCTCTGATAGGGCTTGCCGACCTCGCGTTCAAGCACGATGCCCTCGACAACGCATTCCTCGCCTATGCGATTTTGCCAATTTTGGTAGCGCACGTGAAAGAAAAGATAAGAAGAAAGCCATGCGAGGGATACGGCAAGGGTGATGGAAAGCGCAATAAAAAGTGTGCGCTTTTTGGTTTTAACAAACAAAAAAATGAGGACAAGAAGTGCTAAAACCGAGAGGATGATGCATATCAATTGAACAAGCGCGGACATAGATCGCCCGAAAACCGCTGCCGCGGCAAAGGCACAACAAGCCAGAGCAAGCGGTCTTTCCTTAAAAATATGCAAAAAAACACCTCCCTTTTATCTAAAATTCAATGAAAAACGGTAAAAAATGCAATTCTTTTGCCTATTTTTGTCGAATAACGTAAAATAATTCTTGACAAAACGCACTTTTTATTGTATAATGTACGAGGCGGGCAAAAAGCCCCATTTCACCCCAAAAGAAAATTTGTTGGAGGACATAAAATTATGTTTGAAACTCTGAAGAACCTGCTCGTAGAAGAGCTGCAGCTCAACCCTGATGAAATCACTCTTGAGTCTGACCTTGCAAATGACCTTGGTGTCAACTCTATCGAGCTTGCTGATATGATTATGATCTGCGAAGATAAGTTCGGCGTTGAAATCAAAGACGAGGACATCTTCAAATTCGTAAACGTTGGCGACGTTGTTAAGTTCTTGGAAGAAAACGCAACTCAGCAATAATTGAATCATTGCATATAATTGCGACCTTGGAATGCCGAGGTCGCTTTTATATTGCCGCCTGTGTCTTCTTCATTATACAACTTTTGCGAAAAATGTCAATATACGAAAGAAAATCTGCTAAAAAAATTGGTTTTTGGTTGCATTTTTTCTTTTTATTTGGTATAATAAGGGTAATTCATTACAAAGGAACTGTTTACTATGAGAATGAGAAGAAAAAAGCACGGTGCTGAAAGAATTGCCGCGTGCTCCGAAATTTTGATCCCTGCCCCCATCACCCCCGCCGCACATCCGCAATCGTCTTTTTCTGTTGAGCGTCCCGTTTGTCTTGAAATCGGTTGTGGCAAGGGCGACTTTGCCGTTGGTATGTCGACAAAGCATCAGGACCTGAACTTTATCGCGATGGAGCGCGTTCCCGACGTAGCTTGTCTCGCACTTGAAAAGGCAATGGCGGCAAAGGGCTCTCGTCCCGATAACCTGCGTTTTCTCATTGGAGACGCGCGCAATCTTACCGAGTTTTTTGTGCCCCACTCGTTTGATAGAATTTATCTCAATTTCAGCGACCCGTGGCCCAAAAAGGGATATGCAAAGCGCCGCTTGACACATCGCGGTTTTTTGGAGCTGTACCGTTCTCTGCTCTCTGAGCACGGCCTCTTGATATTGAAAACCGACAACGAGGGGCTCTTTGACTTCAGCTTGGAAGAGTTTGAAGCAATGGGGCTGACCATTGAGTGGCAAACTCGCGATTTGCACGCATCCGAGGCGGCTGCCGAGAACGTAATGACCGAATACGAGCGTCACTTCTCCGAGCTTGGACAAGTCATTTATTCGGCACGCGTCCGTTTTTGAGGTATGAAAATGCTAAAGGATTTGTTATTGTCCTCTCGCAGCTATCGCAGCTTTGACGAGAGCGTAAAAATCACAAATGAAATGCTTGCCGATTGGGTGGACTGCGTGCGCTATGCGCCCTCCTCTATGAATTTGCAAATGCTCAAATTCTTCTCGGTAACCGATGAGGCGCTCTGCAAAAAGATGCTTGCAAACACCCGTTGGGCAGGAAAAATCAAGGATATGAAGCTGCCGCCCGAAGGACACGCGCCTGTGGCATATGTTGTGATTTGCGCCAATATGAACATTTCCCCCTCCCCCGAAAGATTTGACAAGGACGTTGGCATTTGCGCGCAAACGATAATGCTCGCCGCCGCCCAAGCAGGATTTGGCGGTTGCATGCTTGGATCTTTTGCGCCCGATGCAGTAAAGGAAATTTTAGAGCTTGGCGAAAATCTTATCCCCAGACTTGTTTTGGCACTTGGCAAACCCGATGAACGCGTAGAATTGGTTGGCGAGGCCGACGATGGCAGTGTGACCTACTATCGCGAGGGCGGTATTCACTACGTGCAAAAGCGAAAGCTCGAAAATATTTTGATTCAAAAATAAGGAAAGGAATTGGCTATGATGCAAGAACCCAGCGGCGTGCTTATCGTTCACAAGCACGCAGGTGTGACCTCACACAACATTGTGGGTGCGGTGCGCCGTTTATATCATACACGCCGTGTGGGACACGCGGGCACGCTTGACCCGATGGCTACGGGTGTGCTTGTGGTGCTCATCGGTCGCGCGGCAAAGGCATCGGAGTATCTCTCGCATGATGCCAAGCACTACCGCGCCACTCTGCGCCTCGGTCTTACAACCGACACCGAGGATACCACAGGTACAATTCTTACGACCTCTGACAACATTCCCACCTTTGAGGAATTGCAAGCGGTTCTCCCCCGTTTTCGCGGTGAGATTTTGCAGGTTCCGCCGATGTACAGTGCTCTGAAGGTGGACGGGCAAAAGCTTGTTGACCTGGCACGTCGCGGTGAGGTAATTGAGCGCGAGGCGAGAAAGATTGAAATCTTTTCGCTTGAAGCAACGCCTACCGAGAATGCGAGCGAGTATATTCTTGACGTGCATTGTTCGGGTGGCACTTACATTCGCACGCTTTGCGCCGACATTGGTGCGGCTCTTGGCTGTGGCGGTGCCATGGCGGCTCTCGAGCGCGGTGAGGCCTGCAGCTTTGACCTCTCAATGGCGCACACCGTTGAGGAATTGGAGCAAATGACGGACGAAGAACGCGCGGCATTGCTCATTCCCACCGAAAAGTTGTTTGCCAATTTGCCCGAGGTTCGACTCTCTGCCTTTTTTGAAAAGCTTTCGCGCAGCGGTTGCGAGATCTATCTCAAAAAATTGGGACTTTCCTTCCCTCTTGGCACGCGTGTTGCTATATGCGACCAAAACGGTGCGTTCTTTGCCCTTGGCGAGGTTGGCGAATATCGCGACGGCGTTGCCGTAAAGGCAATTAAAATGTTTGTTTTATAATAATTGAAGAGACTTTCTTTCAAGCCCGAAAGGAAGTCTTTTTTCTTAAAAAAATTTGCAAAAAAATGCAAAAAAGGGGTTGACAAAGCAAAATTTCGTGGTATAATAGGTGCATAATACAAAAAGGCAATGACCGGAAATCAAGTACGAGACATTCCGCGTGCACAGAGAACTGCCGTTTGGTGCGAGGCAGTGACAGGACTGTTTTGGAAATACACTCCGCGAGCTTTGCATCGAAAATCACTTTGTGGATGAGTAAGTTGCAACGGGTTGCCCCGTTACGGGCATAGGGTATGATGGTACCCGATGAGGTCTATTCCGCGAGGGATAGGCGAACAGAGGTGGTAACACGAATTTTTCGTCCTCCGAGTATATGCTCGGAGGGCTTTTTTGTTTCTACCCCATCAGAAGGAGGATTAAAAAATGGACACTATCATCATCACAGCATTATTGGTCGTATTCTTTGCAATTATGATTGGTATTGGCATCTATTGCCGTAAGCACTCCACCGACGTTGGTGGATTTGTGCTTGGCGGTCGCTCGATTGGCCCTTGGCTGACGGCGTTTGCCTTTGGCACGTCTTACTTCTCTGCCGTCATCTTTGTTGGATATGCCGGACAGTTTGGTTGGAACTTTGGTTTGGCTTCGACTTGGATCGGTCTTGGCAATGCTTTTATCGGTTCGCTCCTCGCTTGGGTGGTCCTCGGTCGTCGCACGCGCGTGATGACGCAACACATCGGCTCTCGCACAATGCCCGACTTTTTTGGCAACCGTTTTGGCTCAAACGGGCTCAAAATTGCGGCATCCTGCATTACGTTTGTTTTCCTCATTCCCTACACCGCATCTCTTTACAACGGACTTTCCCGTTTGTTCTCGATGGCGTATGAGGGAATTGACTACGCCGTTTGCGTCATTGTAATGGCTGCGCTAACAGGCGTTTACGTGCTCCTTGGTGGCTACGTAGCAACCGCAATTAACGATTTTATTCAAGGTATTATCATGCTTGTGGGTATTGTTGCGGTCATCGGCTCGGTGCTGAGTGCGCACGGCGGTCTTAACGCCGCGATTGAAAAGCTGGCGACCGGCGAAAACGGCGGTTGGGAGTATACTTCTTTCTTTGGTGCAGACCCCGTATTTTTGCTTTTTGTTGTCCTTTTGTCCTCTCTTGAAGTCGGAGGCCAAGCGGTCTTAGGAAGACA
>JAZRKS010000127.1:0-3130 GCA_045646445.1 Eubacteriales bacterium
CCCTCTCTCTTGCCGGCACTGCCTCCCAAGGCACGCACCTTTAAGGGCTGCGGCTCGGGATCGGGAGCTGACGTCAAATCGTCCAGCATTTGACGGAAGGAATCGTAGTAGCACCACGTGTAGGTAGCATCGGGGTTGCGATCCTCCATATAAGCAAACTCCATCAGGCACACGGTAAACAAACGCAAATACTGCATTACCTCGCTGATTTGCCCTGCATCAATGCCCAAAGCCAACACGGTAGACCAATAGGAGCCGTCAAGCGCCTGAAAACGGTTGCCGTATTTTTGCGCATACGTGCGGTATTCTTTGCTATCGCGATTGCGGAACGCCATGATCATAGAAGCCACAACCTCGGGGGCGATCACCTTGTCGCAAGCGTGGCGGTAAAAGTTTTCGGCGGTTTCCTCCTCCCAGCCTTGGGTGTGCGCCTCGGAAAGAAGCGCAAAGGAGAATTGCTCATGCATATTCAAATCGGGCACCAGCGTGCAAAGATCCAGCTGTCTTTCCTCGTTGATGATAAAGGGCGTGGAGAGAAATTCGGCTATATCGCGCACAACCTCTCCTATGCCTTTTCCAACCGCTTTTTGAAATTCTGTTTCCATGCTTTGCTGCCGCCTTTCTGTTTTTTCACAATCCGGGAATTCTTTTTTGCAAAAAAGAGTCAACTCCTCTTGAAAATTCAAAAACAAAGTAGTATAATATGTATTAATTACATTATACATCATTTAAAACGTTTTGACAAGTCCTTTTTTGGATATCGGCAAAAACATTTTTTGTCGCACAAAGCAAAAACGCATTGAAAGGAAGCCTATGTACCGCATTTTGGAAAAAGAACGCCTGAACGAGCAGGTAACGAGAATGAAAATACACGCACCCCGTGTGGCAAAAAAAGCCGCGGCGGGGCAATTTGTCATTCTTCGTTCGCACCCTGACGGCGAGCGCATTCCCCTGACTGTGGCAGACTATGACCGCACCGAGGGCAGCGTAACCGTTATTTTTCAAGTTGTTGGTGCAGGCACCGAAAGGCTCAACCGCTTGACCGTTGGGGAATGCCTTTGCGATTTTGTCGGCCCCCTCGGCAATGCCACAAAGCTCGAAGGCTACAAAAAAGTAGCCGTTGTGGGCGGCGGTGTGGGATGTGCCATTGCCTACCCCGTTGCAAAAGCACTGTTTGAGCGCGGTACCGAGGTGCACGCCATTGTTGGCTTCCGCAACCGCGAATTGGTCATTCTCGAAGAGGAATTTAAAACGCACTCTGCCAAGTTCGTTCCCGTATCGGACGACGGCTCTTGGGGAGAGAAAGGCCTTGTAACCAATGCCCTACGCGCGCTGATTGAGAGTGGCGAGAACTATGACCAGGTCATTGCCATTGGCCCCTTGCCCATGATGAAGTTTGTAAGTCTTTTGACAAAAGAATTTGACATTTCCACCGTTGTTTCGATGAACCCCATTATGATAGACGGCACGGGTATGTGCGGCGGCTGTCGCCTAACCGTGGGCGGTGAGGTCAAGTTTGCTTGTGTTGACGGCCCCGAATTTGACGGACACCTCGTTGATTTTGACGAAGCCATTGCACGCTCCTCGATGTACCGCTCCACCGAACGGCACGCACACGAAAAAGCCTGCAACCTTTATGCAAAGGAGGTAGAGTGAAATGGCAAATATGTCGCTGAAAAAAACGCCAATGCCCGTGCAAGATCCCGTGGCGCGCGCAAAAAACTTTGATGAGGTTGCGCTCGGCTACACAAAGGAAATGGCAGTGCTTGAAGCAGACCGTTGCTTGGTTTGCAAGCATCCCCTTTGCGTGAGCGGTTGCCCCGTTGGCATTGATATCCCCAATTTTATTAAAAGAATAAAGGTCGGCGAGTTTGAAGAGGCCTGGCGCATCATTACCGAATCCAGCTCGCTCCCTGCGATTTGCGGCCGCGTTTGTCCTCAAGAGCATCAATGCGAGGGCAAGTGCGTTCGCGGCATTAAGGGAGAGGCCGTCGGCATTGGTCGACTCGAGCGCTTTGTGGCTGACTTACATAACCAAAATGATGAAGTTTCCACCGATATCCCAAAGCAAAACGGACACCGTGTGGCCATTATCGGCTCGGGTCCTGCGGGTCTTTCCTGTGCTGGCGAGCTTGCCAAGCGCGGCTATGACGTTACCGTTTTTGAAGCTCTCCACACCGCGGGCGGTGTGTTGGTTTACGGCATTCCCGAATTCCGCTTGCCCAAGTCCATTGTTGCAAAAGAGATTGCAGGGCTTGAAGCACTCGGTGTAAAATTCGTTCTCAACACCGTTGTCGGCAAAACCGTTACGGTTGAAGAGCTGATGCAAGACGAGGGCTTTGAAGCCGTTTTCATTGGCTCGGGTGCGGGACTTCCCCGTTTTATGGGCATTCCGGGTGAGAACCTCAAGGGCGTGTATTCCGCCAATGAATACCTCACGCGCACCAATTTGATGAAGGCATATCTGCCCGACAGCACCACCCCCATTCTGCGCGCGCGCCGCGTAGCGGTAGTTGGCGGCGGCAACGTGGCAATGGATGCCGCGCGTTGTGCTCTGCGTTTGGGAGCCGAAGAGGTCTCTATCGTTTATCGCCGCTCCCTGACAGAGCTCCCCGCACGTGCCGAAGAAATTGAGCACGCGATGGAAGAAGGCGTACAGTTCCGCCTACTCACCAATCCGCTCGAAATTCTTTCCGACGAAAACGGCTTTGTTTCGGGTATGCGTTGCATCAAAATGGAGCTTGGCGAGCCCGATGCCTCGGGCAGACGCTCCCCCGTGGAGATACCCAACTCGGAGTTCGTCCTTGATTGCGACTGCGTGATTATGTCCATTGGTACATCACCCAATCCGCTCATTAAATCGACTACGTCAGGTCTTGAGATCAACCGCCGCGGCGGTATCGTTGTCGTCGAGGAAACCGGCAAAACCTCTCTCGACGGCGTTTACGCCGGCGGCGATGCCGTAACCGGTGCCGCAACCGTCATCCTCGCCATGGGCGCGGGCAAGACAGCTGCAAAAGCGATTGATAGTGAGTTGAAATAAGGAACGTAGGGGGACTTTTTGCAAAAAAGTTCCCCCCCCCCCCCCCACCACCCTTCCACCACACAAAAAAAAAAAAAAAAAAAAAAA
>JAZRKS010000128.1:0-1942 GCA_045646445.1 Eubacteriales bacterium
AGCTGCTCTTTCAAGCACGGGAACGGGAAGCATTGAGGGTCCTGCCGAAAAATTGTACACTCTGTTCATAATTTTATCCTCCGGAAAACAGTTTGTTGTTACTTTTGTATATTTGTATACAAAAGAAGAACTTATCAACTATTATATTATATTTTCATGCGGATGTCAAGTACTTTTTGCAATTTTTCGTTATATTTTTATCACATCTCTGCGGCTTGACTTTTTTGTCGGAATATGCTATAATAAGAATGAAAGATTTTTATTTTGAGGTTAAATATGAAAATAACGAAAAAAGAAGCGTGGAATCACGGCCGCAATATTTTGCTTGTGGTTGTGGGAACCTTGATTTTGGCGTTTGGCACGGCTGTTTTTATTTTGCCCTTTGATCTGGTGGCGGGAGGAATGTCGGGCCTTGCCATTGTCATTGATAAGGTTCTTCCTTTTGATGATATTCTTACGGTTGACGTCATTATTACCATACTGACGTGGACGCTGTTCTTTCTTGGCTTAATTATTTTTGGCAAGGACTTTGCGGCAAAAACGCTGATTTCTGCCATTGTTTATCCCATGGGTGTTTCGCTGTTTTTAAAGCTTACAGAGCCCGACGTTTTGGGCGGACTGTTTTGCCTGCGCGCAAGTGAATACACCGAGCTGCCGCTCATTCTTGCCGCAACGGTTGGCGGTGCGTTGGTTGGTATTGGATGCGCCATTACCTTTTTCAGCGGTGGATCGACGGGCGGCACCGATATTATTGCATTTTTGCTTTGCAAGATCTTCAAGCGCCTCAAAAGCTCACAGGCAATGTTTTTAACCGACGTTACCATTGTTTTGCTTGGCGTGTTCTTTATGCAAAATTTGGTAATCTCCTTGCTTGGCGTTGTTTCGGCTATGATCATTGCCATTATGATTGATAAGATCTTTTTGGGTGGCTCTGCCGCGTTTGTGGCGCAGATCGTTACCGATTACGGAGAAGAAGTTAACCGCGCAATTATCGAGGAGGCAGACAGAACCACAACGATATTGGAGGTGCGAGGCGGATACTCCGGCAAGGACAAAAATTTGCTTACCATTACCTTTAGTATGCGGCATTACACACTCTTGATGGATATCGTTCGCCGCGTAGACCCTGCAGCGTTTATTACCATTTGGAGAGCCCACGAAATCAGAGGCGAGGGCTGGACGAAATAAAAAAAGAGACGACTCACAAGGAGTCGTCTCTTTTTTTTATCAATTGTGCAAATTAGCTCAACTTAGCCTGGTTGATCTTAATGCCAGGGCCCATAGTGGAAGCGATTACGCAGCTCTTGATATACTGACCCTTAGCAGCAGCGGGCTTAGCCTTGATGATTGCGCCGAGCAGTGCATCAAAGTTTTCCTTGAGCTTTTCAGCACCGAAGGATGCCTTGCCGATGGGGCAGTGGATGATGTTGGTCTTATCAAGACGGTACTCAATTCTACCTGCCTTAGCTTCGGTAACAGCCTTAGCAACGTCGGGAGTAACGGTGCCTGCCTTGGGAGAAGGCATCAAGCCCTTAGGGCCGAGAACCTTACCGAGACGGCCGATAACAGCCATCATATCGGGAGAAGCGATAACAACGTCGAACTCGAACCAGTTTTCCTTCATGATCTTCTCAACGTAATCTGCTTCGCCAACGTAGTCAGCGCCTGCTGCCTTTGCTGCCTCTGCCTTATCGCCCTTAGCGAAAACGAGTGTGCGAACTGTCTTACCTGTACCGTTAGGAAGTACAACAGCGCCTCTTACCTGCTAAGTCGGATCGTAGCCATGTCGTTCTGTGTGCCAAGGAGTTGGTTTCAAGTGTTGTCTTCCTAAGACCGCTTGGCCCTCCGACTTCAGCCTCTGCCTTATCGCCCTTAGCGAAAACGAGTGTGCGAACTGTCTTACCTGTACCGTTAGGAAGTACAACAGCGCCTCTTACCTGCT
>JAZRKS010000129.1:0-6489 GCA_045646445.1 Eubacteriales bacterium
GTGCCGTAGTCTCTGCCAAGGAAGACCTCGGAGTGACCCGAACCGTAAAGAACCGTGCCGAGACGGTCGCTCATACCGTAGCGTGTGATCATGCCGCGTGCCACCTTGGTAGCCTGCTGAATGTCACCCGATGCGCCTGTGGAGATATCTTCCATAATGAGCTCCTCGGCGATACGTCCGCCAAGGCTCATGCGAATATCGTCGATCATTTCGCCGCGCGTCTTGTAGGAGGTGTCAACCTCGGGAACGCTGACGGTTACGCCGCCTGCTCTGCCTGCGGGAATAATGGTAATGAACTTAACGGGATCAGTGTTCTTGCAGTAGTAGGAAACAACTGCGTGACCTGCCTCGTGATAAGCGGTAAGCTTGTTTTCCTTTTCAGTACGAATCTTGGTCTTCTTTTGAGGACCGAGAAGCTCCTTCATAAAGGCGGCTTCGATGTCTTCCATACCAATGAGAGATTTGTTCTTTTTAGCGGCAAGCAATGCTGCCTCGTTGAGAAGATTTGCAAGATCGGCACCCGTAAAGCCAACGGTGGACTGTGCAATCTTGTGGAAGTCGACGCCCGACTCGAGGGGCTTGTTGCGTGCGTGAACCTTAAGGATCTCTTCTCTGCCCTTCATATCGGGGTAGTTGACCGTGATTTGACGGTCGAAGCGTCCGGGACGAAGAAGTGCGGGGTCGAGGATATCGGGGCGGTTGGTGGCTGCCATAACGATGATACCGTCGTGCGAGCCAAAGCCGTCCATTTCAACGAGCAATTGGTTAAGGGTTTGTTCTCTTTCATCGTGTCCACCGCCAAGACCTGCACCGCGGTGACGGCCAACGGCATCGATCTCATCGATAAAGATGATTGCTGCGGGGGATTTGCGTGCGGTTTCGAACAGGTCTCGCACACGCGATGCGCCGACACCAACGTACATTTCTACAAAATCGGAACCCGAAATGGAGTAGAACGGAACGCCTGCCTCACCTGCAACGGCCTTGGCAAGCAAGGTCTTACCCGTGCCGGGAGGGCCCTCGAGAAGAACACCGTGCGGAATTTTTGCACCGAGCTTTGTGAATTTTGCAGGATCCTTGAGGAACTCAACGATTTCAACAAGCTCTTCCTTTTCTTCGTCGGCACCCGCTACGTCGCGGAACAGCACCTTTTTGCTCTCATCCACGGCAGGGGTCTTAACGCGCGCCTTGCCAAAGGAATTGAACTTTCCGCCGCCACCGCCCATCTTTTTGAAGGAGATGAAATAGATGACAACAAACAAAATGATGATAAAGAGCGTGGGCAAAAGGCTGACCCACCAAGGCATGGTTGCGGGCGGTTGGTATTCAACCACTACACCGTTTGCCAAAAGCGTATCTTGGAAGTCACCGTAGAACATATCTACGTACGCAAGCTTATAGCTCTTTTGCGAGTCATCGGTAAGCGTTACAACAACGGTTCCCGTGTTTTGCACGTAAATTTCTTTGACTTCGTTTCTTTGAATGTAGCCTGCCAGCTCGCTGTAGTTCTCAATCGCGGTGCTCTTGGTATCCTTGTAGAACAAGGACGAGAGCATAACGATGATAACGCCAAACAGCACCACGTACAAAAGCAGCTGACGGCCAAAACTGTTTTTCTTCATAGATCTGTAACTCCTTTCCCCTCGGGGATCTTGATTTTATTTACTCGCTGTAAACCGACGGGTCGAGAACGCCGATGTACGGAAGATTGCGATAGTATTCTGCAAAGTCGAGGCCGTAGCCAACTACAAACTCGTCGGGAATGACAATGCCCGTATAGTCTGCCACCATTTCAACCTGACGGCGAGAGGGCTTATCGAGAAGTGTGCAGCACTTTACGCTATGCGCACCGCGGTTCTCCAGCAAAGAGCAGAGCTTTTGCAGAGTGCGACCGCTATCGATGATATCCTCAATAATGATAACATCTACATCCTTGATGTCACGCTTGAGATCGAGGCTGACCTCAATAAAGCCGGAGGTCTCAACACCTGCACCGTAGGAGGATACCTTCATAAACTCCATTGTGCAAGGACGGTTGATGCGGCGGATGAGGTCGGTTGCGAACAGAACCGAGCCCTTGAGCACGATAACAAATACAAGCTCGCGACTGTGATCGGGATAGTCGGCATTGATTTGTGCCGCAAGTCTATCACAGGTTTCGGCGATCTTATTTTCATCTGCCAAAATATACTTGATATCATCTTTCATTTGGTGCATAGCAATCTTCCTTTCTTTTATGCGTTCTCAAAACGCGTTGTTCGGTACGTTGATTTCAACTTGATATGCAGGAGACGAATTTGCTCCTGCGCATTTTTCTTTTAAGTCATCGGACATTCCCACAAAGGGCGCCCAAACGATCTCCTCCCCTCGGCAAAGCAGAGGAAGTGCGCGACGCAACTCTGTTGGCATGCCCATTTGCGCATACAATCGGCGTAGCTTGCGGTGCATTTTGCCACGTAAAATGACGTCACCCTCGCGGCGATTGCGCCATGTAAATACTTTTTGCAGTTCTTCCCATTCGCCCACTAAAATGAGCGTATTCCAATCACCTTTGTTAGGCATGGTGGGATTCTCGATGGGTGTGATGCAAACAGAAATATCCGTATCTTGGATTTGCATCTTCCCTATTGTTAACGGTAGCGTATACTCACCTATGGGGTGCGAACGGGTTGCCATCATTAAGAGTCGGCCGCGAGCCGTGCAGTAAGCCGAAACACCCGTTGGAAGTGCCACGCGTGCGGTGGTGTCTCCGCTTTCGACCAAATCTAAAAGCGCTTGCAGATGAACGGCTTCAAGAGAAATCTCTCTCCCATTTTCAAACCACATCTGCAGGGCGCGGCGACGGATAGCTGGATGCGCCAGACGCAACGCTTTGATACTTGTTCCCTCGTAGGTCGTATTTTTGACGAGCAGTTGCTCGGCGACGCTCTTAAGATAAGCATCATCCTCGGCAAGCTCTGCGCTCATACGCACCGCACGGTGAGAGGCATCTGCATAGAGTCTCTCCAATACGGGAAGCACCTCGGCGCGAATGCGATTGCGCGCATAGGTGGTATCGACGTTGGTACTATCGGTGACAAAGTCAAGGCCTTGCTCGCGACAGTACTGCAGGATCTCCTTTTTGGTAAAGCCGAGCAAAGGGCGAACAAGATGCCCTGTAGCAAACGGACGGATGGGAGCAATGCCGCATAGCCCCGAAATGCCTGTGCCGCGTGCTAGGCGGAAAAGAACTGTTTCGAGATGGTCATCGGCATGATGCGCCGTAAGCAAAACGGGAATTTGCTTCTCACTCATCAAATCGGCAAAAAAGGTGTAACGCACCGCTCGCGCGGCTTCTTCCATGCTCTGTCCCTTCTCTTTGGCAAGTGTGGGAATGTCAGCATCGAGAATGGCGATTTCAAGTCCGCGCGCTTTTGCAATCTGCTCACAAAATGCGCGGTCGCGGAGTGCTTCCTCGCCTCTGATGCCGTGGTTGACGTGCGCCAACAGAATGGGAGCGTTTGGATATTCCGTTTGCATCATATCCAAAAGCGCTACCGAATCGGCGCCGCCCGAAAAAGCCAAAAGCACGGGGGTGTTGGCTGCAAGATTTGCCAACTTGTAAGGATCGGTCAATCTTCCCTTTTCGATTGGTTGCTTTGTCATACGCCTACGTCGCGATCGTCGGCAATGGTCACAAACTTGGTGAACTGACCGTTCCAACCCATATTTACCGTTCCCTGCGCGCCGTGACGGTTCTTTGCAACAATGATTTCGGCAATGCTGGTATCCTGCGATGCCGCCTCATCTGTTTTATAGTATTCACTGCGGTAGAGGAAAATAACGGTGTCGGCATCCTGCTCGATAGCACCCGAGTCACGAAGGTCGGAAAGCATCGGCTTTTTGTCGGTACGGGATTCAGGTCCACGGGAAAGCTGCGCACAGCAAACAACGGGAACCATCAGTTCCTTTGCCATGATCTTGAGCGAACGGGAGATTTCGGAAACCTCTTGCACGCGGTTTTCGGTATGCTTGTCTCCCGACATCAAGCCAAGATAGTCGATAACGACCAAACCAAGATTCTTAACGCGGCGAAGCTTTGCCTTCATGGCGGTAACGGTCAAGCCGGATGTGTCATCAATGAGAATATCGCAGCCTGCAAGCTCGCCTGCAGCTCTGGCAAGATTCTCCCAATCGGTGGGGGCAAGCTCACCCGTGCGCAAGCTATAGCTGTTAACGAGAGCTTCACTGGAAAGCACGCGGTTAACGAGCTGATCAGCAGACATTTCCAAAGAGAAGATGCAAACTGCCTTTTTGGTCTGCTTTGCCACGTTGGTAGCAATGTTAAGGGCAAACGAGGTTTTACCCATACCGGGACGTGCACCGACCAAAACAAGGTCGCTCTTACCCATTCCCGCCAGAACGCGGTCAAGAGCCGAGAAGCCGGTTTGCGTACCTTGCGTTGCCTCTTTGTTGGTGTTGAGGTCGTGCAGGTGCGCGTAAACGTCACCAAGCACGTCCTTGATGTGGCGGAAGCCCTTGGTATCTCTGCCCTGCGCAATGTTGAAAATGAGGTTTTCTGCGTGGTCGATGATGTCGGTTACCGATTCCTGCTCGGAGTAAGCCGCCTCAGAAATTTCGGTGCAAGCCGCAATCAGCTGACGCAAAACGCTCTTTTCTTTGACAATGCGCGCGTAGTCCTTGATGTTGAGCGCATCGGGAACGGCATCGGTAAGCGTGCGGATATAATCCTCACCGCCCGACTTGTTATAGACTCCCTTGGTGACCAGCATATCGATGAGTGTTACCACGTCGATCTCGCTGTTTGCCATAAAGAGCTCTTGCATTGCAAGATAAATTTGCTTATGCTCCTCGAGGTAAAAATCCTCGGAGTTTAACAGATCCGCCACCTGCGTGATAGAAACGGGATCGATAAGGATCGCTCCCAGGAGCGATTGCTCTGCCGGCATGGAGAACGGCAGGCGTTTGATCAATTCGTTCTGCATAATCTTATTTTTCAACGCGAACGGTAATCTTACCGCTCACTTCGGTGTAAAGCTTAACGTCTGCCTGATAGTTGCCGTATGCCTTGATGGTGTCGGAAAGAGAGATCTTGCGCTTATCGATATCAATGCCGTGTGCCGCCTTGAGTGCATCGGCAATATCCTTTGCGGTTACAGAGCCATAAAGACGGTTGTCGGTTCCACCGGGGGCTTTGATCACAACAACAATCTCCTTAAGGCGCGCGGCAAGCGCTTGCGCTTCTTTTCTTTCGGTGGCAATGCGGTATTCGAGTGCCTCTGCCTTGACCTTTACGTCATTGAGCGACTGTGCATCGGCAGGCTTTGCCAATTTGCGAGGGATGAGGAAGTTCTTTGCATATCCGTCGGATACTTCAAGAACTTGGTTCTTTTTGCCCTGCCCTTTTACGTCGGTTAAAAAAATCACTTTCATTTTATGTTTCTCCTATGTGCGAAAAAATCTTGGGGTTATCTTCTGGAGCGTTTCTCGGTATCGTATTCGTTATCGAGATAATCGTCAAGCGCTTCCTTGAGCTTACGGCATGCACCGTCAAGCGTTACGTTGGTCAGCCTTGCGCCTGCCATATCGTAGTGTCCGCCGCCGCCCAGCTTTTGCATGATGAGCTGCACGTTGATCTTATCGTGCGAGCGTGCGGAAATGGTAACGGTATTATCGGCACGAAGCAAAGCAAAGGATGCCTCGATGCCGTCAATGTTCATCAGCTTGTCTGCCGCCTTTGCAACGGCAATGTTATCCTCCTCGGTGGCTGCGCGGTCAACGCTGAGCCATGTGAGTGCAACCTTATCGCGATAGGTGCGCGTGCGGCTGTCGATATCGGACGAGGTAAAGAGATCGGTCATCGTTTCGGTAAAGAACTTACGCACAACGCTTGCGTGCGCACCTCTCTCGTACAGATAGTGTACCGCCGAGAAGGTTTGCATACCGACGGATGCAGTGAAGTTTTTGGTATCGAGCATAAGACCCGCCAGCATTAGGTTTGCCTCCTCCTTGAGGAGTGCATCGCGGTGAGGACTGAACTCCAGCATTTCGCTGACAAGCTCGCTCGCCGCCGAAACACCGGGGCGGATATAGGTCATCAGGGGCTTGAACTCGTAGAGCTGATCCTGACGGCGGTGGTGGTCGATGATGACCACGTTGTTAACACACTTGAGCAGCTTGGGGCACTCGGTGTTATTGACGTTGTTAACGTCACTCATAATGAGGAGCGTATCGTTGCGAACCGCATCGAGTGCCGTGTCACCGTTGATAAACATGGAACGGTACTCGGGCAATGCCGCAAGGATATCGTAGCAAATGCGGAAGTTGGCGTGGTCGCGATTGACGACGATGCGGATCTTGGAAGTGTCTCCCCCACGCGCACAAATGGCAAGGCGGGCAAGACCGACACAAGAGCCGATGGAATCGTAGTCGGGAGCGCGATGTCCCATAATGAGAACGTTTTCGGCATCCTTCATCAAACGGCAAAGG
>JAZRKS010000130.1:0-1638 GCA_045646445.1 Eubacteriales bacterium
GTCCCCAAAGAAAGAACCCCAAACACTTCTTAAAACCCTAATTATACCCGAGAGCATTACTACCATCGGCACGGGCATTTTGGCAAGATGCGAAACCTTGCATACCCTGCAAACGCCCCTTATGGGAGCAAATAAAGAAAGCACACAATACCTCGGCTACCTTTTTGGTGCCGAGACCCACGAGGATAACGCACGCGATATTCCCGCATCGCTCAAATGTTTGCGTCTCACGGGCGAGTGGCAAAGCATGCCCGCGTACTCGCTGTTTGATTGCAACGATCTCATCTGCCTCTCCCTGCCTGAGAATGTAACCGTTGTTGAAAAATTCGCACTTTACAACTGTGCATCTCTCCGTCAGATCGACGGACTTGAAAAAGTTACCGTTTTTGGCGACCGTGCTCTCATGAATTGTTCTGCCTTGCAAACCGTGACCATTTCCAATGAAGCCCAAAGCATCGGATTTGGTGCGTTTGAGGGCTGTACGTCGATTCGTTCCATGACCTTGCCTTTTGTCGGTTACAGTCGCAACGAAAACACCTATCTCGGTTATATTTTCGGTGCGGCAAAACCCGATTTTGCCAAGGGCTTTTACCCCAAAAATCTCGCAAAAATCACCATCACGAGCGCTTGCCAAACGCTTGGGAACTACGCTTTCTTCGAGTGCGAGAGCCTCAAGGAGATCACCCTTGCCGAGGGGCTTGAAAGCATCGGCGTGCGCGCGTTTTACGGTTGCATTCGCTTGTGGAGTGTCAAAATTCCCGATAGCGTCACCTCAATTCGCGAGCTTGCGTTTGCAAATTGCGATGCCCTTACAAGTATTGATTTTGGCTCGTCGCTTTCCGTGCTTGGCGTAAATGCGTTTTACAATTGCGACTCCCTCATTGAGGTTTCCTTGCCCACGTCCCTCAAAAAAATCCCCGCATCCTGCTTTGCAGGATGTTCCTCGCTTGAGAGTGTCAACTTGGGTGGAGTTACCGAGGTTGGAGGGCAGGCGTTCCGTCATTGTGATGCGCTAAAGAGCGTCACGGGGGTGGCAAATGTCGCGTTTGCGGAGGGCAATGACGCCGCAAAATCTGTTTTTCAGCCAAAATAACCTTAAAAAAAGCACCAAAAACGGTGCTTTTTTTGTGTTTTTTTGATGATTTTTTAATAAAAATGTACGTTTTCACAATATTTTCACATGTTCATCATTGCAATTTTGAGGCGTTTATGATATAATGATGCACGAAATCGTATGTGCCTTGCCAAACAAAAGCGCATGCGAAAATTTTTTGCAAAAAAAAGGAGAAACACAAATGGTACGTAACAACAAACGCAGAGCATTTACCATCGTAGAGCTTGTTATCGTAATTGCGGTAATTGCTATCCTCGCGGCAGTTATGATTCCAACCTTTGGCGGCATCATTAAAAGAGCCAACATCAGTGCCGACACACAAATCGCGGCATCTATGAATACACAGCTCAGCATTTACAAAGCCGAGGGCAAAAAAATCGAGACAGAGGCAGATCTCTGGGCAGCTCTTTCGAGCGATGCAGATTTCACAAGCCAGCTCGACCCCAAGAGCGCAAAGCACGGCTACCACTTCTGGTACAATGCGAACGAAAACAAAATTGAGCTTCTTGCTAACGCAGATGTTC
>JAZRKS010000131.1:0-2210 GCA_045646445.1 Eubacteriales bacterium
GGCGGCTCGCCGTTCCCCGTTTGAATTTTTAGAATAATTATTTGTCAAGCAGGCAAGCGATGCCGGGGAGCTCGAGACCCTCGAGGAACTCGAGAGATGCGCCGCCACCGGTGGAGATGTGCGTCATCTTGGGGCCAAAGCCGAGACGCTCAACAGCCTCTGCGGAGTCGCCACCACCGATGATGGAAACTGCGCCGGATTCTGCAACTGCAGCGGCAACGGTTTCGGTACCCGTTGCAAAGTTTTTCCACTCAGAAACGCCCATAGGACCGTTCCAAACAACGGTGCCTGCGCCCTTGATAGCCTTGGAGAAGAGCTCGCAGGTCTTAGGACCGATGTCAAGACCCATCCAATCGTCGGGGATCTTGTTGGAGTCAACGAACATAGACTCGGTGTTTTCGTCATATTCCTTACCAACCTTGTTGTCGATGGGGAGCAGGAAGTTAACGCCCTTAGCTTCAGCCTTAGCCATCATCTCTTTTGCAAGGTCGATCTTGTCGGTCTCGCAGAGAGAAGTACCAACGGTGTAGCCCTTAGCTGCAAAGAAGGTGTAAGCCATGCCGCCACCAACAATGAGGGTGTCGCACTTTTCCAAGAGGTTGTTGATCACGCCGATCTTGTCGGAAACCTTAGCGCCGCCAAGGATTGCAACGAAGGGACGTGCGGGATCAGCCAGAGCCTTGCCCATAACGCCGATCTCTTTTTGAATGAGGTAGCCGCAAACTGCGGGGAGGTAATCAGCAACGCCTGCGGTAGAAGCGTGTGCGCGGTGAGCAGTACCGAATGCGTCGTTCACAAACAGACCGCCCTCGCCTGCGAGGTCAGCCAGAGCCTTTGCAAACTCAGGGTTGTTCTTGGTCTCGCGAGCGTCAAAACGAACGTTCTCGATGAGTACGCAAGTGCCGTTTTCCATAGCAGCAACCTTTGCTTGTGCATCTTCACCGATGATGTCGGTTGCAAATGCAACCTTGCCGTCGAGGTCTTGGTTAAGACGGTCAGCAACGGGCTTAAGGGTGAACTTAACGGGATCATTCTTCAGAGCCTTTTCTTTCAGCTCAGCGGTAGCAGCCTCTCTCTCGTTTTCGGGGAGAGCATCAACCTTCTTTTGTTCCTTCTTGTCCAACTTAAAGTTGGGGGTGAAGATTGCGTGGGGTTTGCCCATGTGGGAGGAGAGAATAACCTTTGCGCCCTTTTCCATCAGGTACTTAATGGTGGGGAGAGCACCAACGATTCTCTTATCGGAGGTAATAACGCCGTCCTTCATAGGAACGTTGAAATCGCAACGAACAAATACTTTTTGGCCGGCTTTGATTTCGATATCTTCAATCGACTTTTTGTTGTAGGTCATGGTTTTTCATTCCTTTCAAAAAATAGAATTTTTTACATACACATATATCATACCACAAAGTGGAAAAATTATCAATAGGTTTTGTGAAATTTTTGACTTACTTTATGGGAAAAGTTTTGGGGCAAAGCAGAATGATTTTAGGGATAATTACACAAAATTCAAAACAGAACTTGCCTTTTTTCTTTTTCCAAATCCCGTTTTTTATATTGACAAAAATATTTATTTAGGATATAATAAAAGGGAAGTCTAAAACCCTGCAGGGAGGTACGAAATGGAGCAAACCAAATTGCAAGCATTGCGCGAGACTGCAAGACAGATCCGCATCGGCATTATCAAAGGCACACACGCGGCAAAATCGGGACACCCCGGTGGCTCACTTTCCATCGCCGATATTCTGGCGTATCTGTATTTTGAAGAGATGAACGTTGATCCCGCACAGCCCAACATGCCGGAGCGCGACCGTTTTGTTCTTTCCAAAGGTCACTGCGCGCCCGCACTCTATTCTGCGCTCGCAAACCGCGGATTTTTCCCTGTTGAGGAGCTGACCACCCTGCGCAAAATCGGCGCACGTCTGCAAGGTCACCCCGATATGACTCTCACTCCCGGTGTAGATATGTCGGCAGGCTCTCTGGGACTGGGCATCAGCTCGGCGGCAGGTATGGCGCTGGCAGGCAAGATCGATAACAAGGACTATCGCGTTTACACCATCGTTGGCGACGGGGAAAGTGAAGAGGGTCAGGTTTGGGAGGCTTGCATGTTTGCATCCCACTACAAACTCGATAATCTCTGCGTTATCATCGACTGGAACGGTCTGCAGATCGACGGTCCTGTTGCCGAGGTTATGAATCCTACACCCCACGAC
>JAZRKS010000132.1:0-1697 GCA_045646445.1 Eubacteriales bacterium
AATTCCGCCATACCCGCATATTAAATTGTGGGTGTTGCGGAATTTCACCGCACATACCCGCGTACTCAAATATTATACTATATGACCTTTTATTTGTCAAGGTATTTGCTTAATTTTGTGATAAACGTTAGTGGCGGGGCGTCGAGGACGTCGCCCCCTACAAAGTTAAATGCCAAATGCTTAAATAAATTCAAAGTCAAAACAACTTTCTGAGCGAGTAGGGTCTCGGTGGCCCCTAATCGCTCGCGGCAGCAAAAGCGAGCGGCGCGCTCGCGTCGACCGTCTATATGTGTGTTAGAAATTTCCTTTTAGAATTTTTGTTAGAGAGTTCTTGAAAGGGGCATGGGGGAAACTTCTTGCAAGAAGTTTCCCCCACAAACGCATCCTATTTACTTTCTAATAATGGTAACTCCGGACGGTAAGATTCCCGCTTGCTCGTAGACGATGGCGTTGATCTGTGCGATTTGCGCGGGCTGCAGGTCATCGGCTTTGACAACGATGCTGGCGGTGTCATTGTTGATAACGGCAACGCAAGCTTCAAATCCCTTTGCGGTGATAAGAGACTCGATGTTGGCTTCCTTTTGAATTTCGTCGGCGATAACGGCGATCTCGGCGAGTGCTTCATTTTTCATTGCCTCGGTGGCATCCACGTTCTCAACAACTGCCTGCAAAACCTCAAGTGCCTCGTCGCGTGCGCGTTGACGGCTGACTTGCGTTGCAGAAAAATAGGCGCTTACGTCGGTAGCATCGTTTTGGTTGGCATCGTCGGAAACACTGCCGCTTGGTTGATCGTAACCGTCATAGCCGTCATCCTTATTCGCACCCGAAAAGAGAATAAAGTTCATCAACACGGCAACGCCAATAAGCAGAACCGCGCAGGCGATGATGATGTTGCGCTTGCCGATCTTTTCCAAGATCATTTGAAATTTGTTGGGCTGCTGAATTTCGGTCAAGGCAGTAGATTCGTTTTTCATAGGGTAAATCCTCCTGTGTTTTGGTTGTGCTATAACCTATGCAACCGAGGAGGGAAATATGACAAGAGACAAAAGAAAAGGATGAAACAAAAGTTCCATCCTTATTTATTATGCCATTACAGCAATCTTTTTCTAAGCTCCTCGCCCGAAACAGGGGAGAGGTAAGAGGGGGGAATATCCAAAATGGTTTTGCAACCAACGGCACCCTCTGCCTTCATACGATAGGTCGCGCGTGCGCAAGCCACCAGAACGCTTGCGGTAAACTCGGGGTTAGAGTCAAGCTTGAGACTGTATTCAATAATGTTGGTGTTCTCGCGTTCCTTGCCCGTTTTGCCTGCGTGGATCACAAATCCGCCGTGGGGAATGCCGCTGTGGTCGCGTGCCATTTCTTCTGCAGTAATAAAGTGAACAATCGTGTCATAATCTGCAAAATAGTTGGGCATGGTGACGATTTCGTTCTCGATGCGAGAAAGGTCTGCCCCCTCTTTGGCAACCACAAAGCATTCGCGCAAGTGCTTTTGGCGAGTGGAAAGCTCGGGGTTGGTTCCGCCTCTGACTGCCTCAAGAGCAGACTCTACGGGAATGGTGTATTGCTTGGCATCGGCAACGCCCTCAATGCGACGAATGGCATCCGAATGTCCTTGGCTAACACCCTTGCCCCAAAATGTGTATCCCTTGCCATCGGGCAAAATTGCCTCAGCATACAGGCGGTTGATAGAGAAC
>JAZRKS010000133.1:0-6039 GCA_045646445.1 Eubacteriales bacterium
TAGTGTCGCTTGTTGACAAGATACTTATAGAGCGAACGGATGGCAGATAATTTGCGCGCGCGGGCGGACCACTTGTTTTCGCGGTCATCTGTCACGTAGGATAGGTAGTCGTAAAGATCTTCGGCACGAATTTTGCCGAGCGCTTCCAGACCGATCTCCCTGACATCAATTTTGTAAAACTCCTCGGAATAGAAGGAAATGTCTTTTTCGCGCGCGATCAAATAACGAAAAAAGGTGCGCAGATCCAGTAGATATTCATCTACCGTCTTTTGTGAGCACCCCTGAATGCTTCTCTTATATGATGCGTATTCCTGAATGAGGGATGAAAATTCATCCTTAGAAATTAAGTTAGCCATAGCATTCCTCCGCTGAACTACTTCTATTATACAACATATCTTGCTTTTTTAGTTGATAAATTGTAAATTTTTGCGCCATATAGTTGCATTTGGAGCAAAAATTCGTTATACTATAGGCAAATACACAACTGAGGTAGTGCAATGAAAAGCTTTTTCAAAAATCATTCTTATGATATTGTCACCATGCTGCTTCACCAATTGGTCATTTCCATGTTTGGGTTTGCCTTGGTGTTGGCGGCAATGAAAATCGATAACGATATTTTGCGCAACGTTACCGGCGTTTTTTCCGTTGTTTTTTATCTTGTGCTTTTGTATATGAAGGCATGGGACATTGGATACAAGGATAAGGTTGCGGTAGATCAGGGCAAAAAGGAGAACAAGCCCTTGCGCGGTGCGCTTATTTCTTTGTGTGCAAACGGCATTAACCTTTTGTTGGCGACATTCATTATGCTGCGCGCATTTTTGCCCGAGGTATCCTTCTTTGCGTCTCTTGGCGGCATTTGCCAAGCAATCGCCATGTTTGTGCAGGGAATGTACGCAGGACTCCTTGTCAATTCCGTAGGCGGCGCACCTCTTAATTCTTATTGGATTTCTTATTTCCTGATCTCACTGCCGGCAATTCTTGTTTGCGGCGTGGCGTACTATTTCGGCTTGCACGATACCAAGCACACCGCACTGTTCCGCAAAAACGAATACCCCGAAAGTGACCGCGAGCCCAAGAGAAAGGACTAATTATGATTGAAAATCTGATTTTTGACCTCGACGGCACCATTGTCAATTCTTATCCGCATTTTGTAACGTCCTTTATTGCTGCCTGCGAGAAGAACGGCATCGACGTGCCTTATGACCGTGAAACGGTTTATAAAATGCTCAAGATCACCGTTCCCGATGCCTATAAAAAGTTGGACGTTGAACATAAAACGACCTATGAAAAGTTCTACGCCGACTACGTTGCCATTTACTCCGAGCATTACACCGAGCAACCGGGATATGCCGAGATCATCGACCTCATCAAACGCGCAAAAGCGGCAGGGAAGAAGAACTTTATTTATACCCACACGGGACCCATTGCAAAAGAGATCCTTGCAAACATCGGCATTTTGGAGTATTTTGAGTTTGTGCTCGATGCATCCTATCCGTTCCCAATGAAGCCCGCACCCGATGCACTTCTGTTTTTGGCAGAGCATTGCGGACTTGACCCCAAAGAGTGCCTCATGATTGGTGACCGTCCAATCGACGCCCTCGCCGGAATGAACGCCGGAATGCTTGGTTTTTTGTGGGATGAGGATGACCTTTTCTCGGATATAAAAGTTGACTATCACTGCAAGGATATCACCGAGGTTGCCAAAATTGTTGGAATATAAAAAGAGAAGGACAGAGACCAAAATCTCTGTCCTTTTTGCTTTGTTAAGCCAATTCACGTTCCATATAACCGCAGGTGAAAGGGAAGAAATCGAATTTTTGCGTTCCTATATGAGAAAAGCCGTATGACTCGTACCATTTTCTCAAGCGTTGATTTTCCTCAACGATGCCAATATTCATTTTGGAGCAACCAAGTGCTTTGGCTGTTTCAAAGGAATGTAATAATAGCTTTTCACCGATTTTTTGGTGTCTAAATTGCGGCAACACACACAAATTGTTCAGTTCACACTCATTGTCTGCCTGTAGTGCCAAAGAATAATACCCAATAATTTTGTTGTTGTCAACAAACGCAAACATTGGTCTTTGCTCATTTTCAAAATGCCAGTGCAAGCGTTCCTTTGTGGTAGCAAAAGCGGTGAAGCGCGGAGCGTTTTCTGTGGTAAATCCAAATTCATTGGCAACTGTCAAAAAACTGCTTTTGATTACTTCAACACACTCGACAAGATCACTTGTCGTTACTTTTCTTATCATAACAGAATCAAACGTTAAATCTGAAGAATACGATATCTCCATCCTGCATTACATACTCTTTGCCTTCGCTGCGGAGCACGCCTGCATCCTTTGCGGCGTTCATCGAGCCGTGCTTAACAAGGTCGTCAAAGGCAACAATTTCGGCACGAATAAATCCGCGCTCGATATCCGAGTGAATCTTGCCCGCTGCCTTGGGTGCCTTGGTACCCTTGCGAATGGTCCAAGCACGGCACTCATCGGGGCCCGCGGTTAGGAAGCTGATAAGACCGAGAAGGGCATAGCTTGCCTTGATGAGGCGGTCGAGTCCGCTTTCCTCAATGCCGAGGTCAGCGAGGAACATTTCCTTTTCCTCTGCATCAAGCTGTGCAATCTCTGCCTCAATTTGGCAGCAAATAGGAATGATTTGCGAGTGCTCGCTTGCGGCATATTCCTTGAGTGCGATGTAAGCCTCATAATCATTGGGTTCGGTTGCGGCATAATCCTCGTTTACGTTTGCAACGTAGATAACGGGCTTGCGAGTGAGCAGGGGAGTATCATACAGACATGCTTCCTCGTCCTCGGTCAGCTCTACCGTACGGGCGCACTTGCCTTCGGCAAGAGCTGCCATCAGCTTTTCATAAACCGCCAAGTCAGCGGCATATTTTTTGTCTGCTCTCATTGCCTTTTTGGTGCGGTCGATGCGGCGCTCCAAAATTTCCATATCAGAGAAGATCAATTCAAGATTGATGGTCTCAAGGTCGCGCATAGGGTTGATCTTGCCGTCAACGTGAATGATGTTGTCATCCTCAAAGCAACGAACAACGTGCAAAATAGCGTCAACCTCGCGAATATTACCAAGGAATTGGTTGCCAAGTCCTTCGCCCTTGGATGCACCCTTAACAAGACCTGCAATGTCAACAAATTCGATGACTGCGGGAGTGTACTTGTTGGGGTGGTGCATATCTGCAAGAAAATCAAGGCGCTTATCGGGAACGGTTACCACGCCCACGTTGGGCTCAATGGTGCAAAAAGGATAGTTTGCCGATTCGGCACCTGCATTTGTCAGGGCGTTAAAAAGCGTGCTCTTTCCCACGTTGGGAAGTCCCACGATACCAAGTTTCATTTGTTTTGTGCTCCTTTGTCTTTTTATCTTAATTATTATAACATAAACATAACGCTTTTGCAATAGCAACACCAAATTATTTTGGCAACTTTTTTCATTTTTCTGCACATGTCAATTGTTACAAAACTTTTACCAAATCAATAATTCCCGTTTATAATTTCAAATTGAGAAAAATGTTAACACTTTTAATGAATTTTGAACAAAAATAAAACTGAAAATTCTATAAAATGACAAAAAAGACGTTGTTTTGCACAAAAATGAATAAAAAACGAAAAAATGTTCAAAAACCATTTGCAATTTATTCGATTTTATGTTATAATATCGTTACAAGAAAAAAACGAATAAAATGAACAAATTGTTTCAAAATTCATATTTTTGTCACGATATCACCTTGTTTACACTATATAATGTGTGTGATGGATCAGATAAACAAAAAGGAGCACAATATCTATGACCGACACCAAAATTTTGATCATTGACGATGATTCCAACGTAACAGAGGTTCTCAAATCCTATTTTACCAACGAGGGCTACGACGTTAAGGTTGCCACCGACGGTATGGAGGGCCTGAACTACTTCAAAATCTTTTCTCCCGATCTCGTTCTTTTGGACGTTATGCTTCCCAAAAAGGACGGTTGGCAGGTTTGCCGCGAGATCCGCGAGATTTCTTCCAAGCCCATTATTTTTGTTACCACAAAGAGTGATGCGTTCGATACCGTTCTCGGTCTTGAGCTTGGTGCCGACGATTTTGTAACCAAGCCCTTTGATATCAAGGTTCTTTCCGCACGTGTAAAGGCGGTTTTGCGCCGTTGCCAAGCAAGCACTCGCCAAAGTGAGGAAGAGGTTATTAAGTTTGAAAATATTGAGATCAGCTTGCAAAAATACGAGCTGAAACTCAACAATCATTCCGTAGATATTCCGCCCAAGGAATTGGAGCTTTTGTATTTCTTGGCATCTAATTACAACCGCGTGTTTACGCGCGATCAGCTCCTTGATAAGGTTTGGGGCTTTGACTACCTTGGCGACTCTCGCACCGTTGACGTGCACGTTAAGCGCCTGCGCGAAAAGCTTGAAGGCGTTTCCGATAAGTGGGTTCTCAAAACCGTTTGGGGCGTGGGCTACAAGTTTGAGCTTTTGAACTAATCGACTGCTTTTTGAGTAAATAGGAGATCGATATGTCAAATAAGCAAAATAAAAGCACCAAAATCCCCGATCAAGCCTACTCCTTTTATTGGAATTATAACGATCAGGCTGCCATCAACCGCAAAAGAAGAGATCAAAAAAGAAACCGCGGCGTTATCGCTTACGTTACCGTTCTTTCCGCAGTGCTTCTTGTCAGCATAGTGATGCTGTCTTTGACGGGCTTGTGGGCTGTACAAAACCCCGATGCTTGGTTGGGGGAGAGAACCGAGCCCGTGCAAACAAATCCGCAGCAAACCCCTCCACAGCAAACTCCCCCACAGCAAACTCCTCCGCAACAAACACCCCCTCAACAAACACCCTCCGGTGAAACGGCAAACACAGCAGCCGTTGTTGCTCAGGTAATGCCCTCGGTTGTGTTGGTTGAAGTATCAAGAGAGGATTCTGCCGGCTCGGGCACGGGATTTTTCATCAGCACCGACGGCTATATTGTTACAAACTATCACGTTGTTGAAAACACCCTGCAAATTCTCATCACTCTTTACGACGGAAGACAAGAATACGCCGAGATTGTCGGCTTTCGCGCCGAGGATGACATTGCGGTTTTGAAAATTCCCGGTTGGGGATATTCTGCTGCGGCAATCGGTAACTCTGACATTCTTTTTGCAGGTGACGTTGCCATTGCAATCGGCCATCCCGGTGGCGCAGACGATAGCTGGAGCGCTACAAAGGGCATTATTTCGGCAACAAACCGCATTCTCTCCATAGAGGAACCTGCTTATTTTGGCGAAATGAAAATGCTTCAAACCGATGCATCGGTCAATCCGGGCAACTCCGGTGGCCCCCTTTGCAACGAAAATGGCGAGGTAATCGGTATCATTACGCGCAAAAGAACAACGTACGAGGGCATGGGCTATGCCATTCCCATCACCGATGCTATGCGCACCGTCAACGCTATTTTGGCAGGCGAGCTTGAAGGCTTTGTTTCTACCGTTTCCAAATCCCGCCCCAAAATCGGCATTACGGGAACCACCATTGCAAGAGGTGAAAAGTTCACCCTAGGCGGCAGAGAATATACCGCTCCCGCTCCCGGATTTTTTGTAATTGAGGTTTCCGCCAATACCGCGGCATACGGTAAAATTGAAATTGGCGACATTTTATGCTCTGTAAACGGCGTAAAGGTTACCGATATGGATAGCTTTAAAAACGAGCTTTACAAGTGCTACGTTGGTCAAAACGTAACCTTTGAAATCTACCGCAGAGGTCAAAAAATCACCGTTCAGATCGTTGTCGGTGTATCTTAAAATTGAAAAGGATGCAGAAATTTGGTTTCTGCATCCTTTTTTTCTCCGTAACCCTTGACGAAAGGGGTTTTTTTGTTTATAATGTAAAAAAGCTTAAAGAAAGAGGGCAAAACAATGAGAGTGGTAATTAAAATCGGTACGTCGACGTTGGCACACGCAAGCGGACGCCTCAATATTCGTCGCGTAGAAGAGCTCTGTAAAGTAATTAGCGACCTCAAAAACAGCGGTTATGAAATCATTCTTG
>JAZRKS010000134.1:0-2691 GCA_045646445.1 Eubacteriales bacterium
ATGACAGCAATATTCGAATTGCGCCTACCTATCCCAGTCTCGAAAGTCTCGAGTCGGCTATGTGCATTCTCACCCTTTGTGCACGCATCGCCGCCCTTGAAAAGCTGACGGGAGAAGCAGAAGCGTAAAACAGTGCGGATCGCCCTTGCAAAAAAGAGCGGTCCGCGTTTTCGTCCAAAATAATGTAATTGTCTATCGCAAAGTGTGGAACTATTACCGGCCTCCTCCCGGAGGAGGGCTCAAAGCAAGAATGTCCGCATTTTTATCAACAATGTAAAATAACTTGCCCCAAGGCTTGTTTCGATAAAGCCTCCACCTTTGGGGGAGGTGGCACGCGAAAGCGTGACGGAGAGGGTTTGGTTGATCAAAATCCCCCTCTCAGTCGCCTTGCGGCGACAGCTCTCCCCGGGGAGAGCCCTTCAATATATTGTTATATCAATTTGAATAGCGAAAAAAGCAGGAGGAACTATGAACTTAGAGCAACTTTCTCAATATGTCACTGCCGGTTCAGTAGAAAAAGAGGAATCAGCATTTCGAAAACAAAGCTTATTAACCATTGCCTTTGCCGTTCTTTTGGGATTTCTGTGTGCAACAGTAAAGGGATTTGGACCATACATGATTTTTGCTATGTGCCTTGTCTCGTTAATCTGTGTTGTCACGGTGTTCAAGATTTCTTCCGATATAATGTCGGTGAAGGGATGTTTGTGGGCAGATGCGATTATATCCGGCTCGTTGATTTTTGAATTCTCTATGGCGGAGTTTGTGTGTTTCACAATGTGGAAAGGACTTACCCCGTGGGTGTTGCTGGTTTACGTGCCTGTGATACTGACTCCCGTATTTTTGTGTATCAGCGCACACAGAGTGTTAAAACATGCAAGCTATAACCCTCAAAAAACAACCAAAGGGAATATAGGACGCATTGGCTTTTGGAGTGGAATTATTGGAATGCATCTTGGTGCAATTCTGTTTCGCAGTGTTGATGAAAATACTTTTCCCTTAATTGGATTGGTTTGTGCCGGTATTCTAAATTGTTTTGTGTCTATTGGACTGACCTCTTTGCAAAAACTGTATTACATAAAAAAGTATAAACTTTTTGAGTAAAATTGAAAGCTTTGAATGTGACTATTCAAAACAGACAGAATTAAAAATGCAAGGCGGTTATCCCAAAAAGGCTCTCCCTCAGGGAGAGCTCCCGACGTAGGAGGGTGAGAGGGGGCGTCCCCTCTCCGTCATTTTCTTGCAAAAATGCCACCTCTCCCCAAGGAGAGGCTTTCAATATGCAATATTTTACAGAAAGGAGCCACCCTATGACGCAGGCATCGCGCAATCCGTTCCCGCACAGCGACAGCAACAAGCGGTATTATACATACGACTACTATCTGCGCCATACGCTCGGCGCAAAATGTGCCAAGCTCCCGCTTGATATAGGCCTTTCTTGCCCCAACATCGACGGGCGCTGCGCCACGGGCGGTTGCATTTATTGTTCGGGGAGGGGGAGCGGTGATTTTGCACCCGAAGCCACGCTTTCGGTAACCGAGCAAATTCAAAAGCAAAAAGAAAATTACGCCCACAAGTGGGATACCAAAAACTGCATCGCTTATTTTCAAGCGCACACCAACACCTACGCGCCCCTGCCGTTCCTCAAAGAAAAATTCGAGGAAGCACTGGCGCAAGAGGGCATCGTAGGTCTCAATATCGCCACCCGTGCCGACTGTCTCGAGGATGACGTAGTCGAATATCTCGCAACTCTCGCGGAGCGCACCGTGCTGACGGTGGAACTCGGACTGCAAACCTCAAACGATGAGAGTGCCGCGCATATCAACCGCGGTCACGATTTTGCCACCTTTTGTCGCGGCTTTGCCAAGCTTCGTTCCGCAAGCAAAAAAATCAATATTTGCGTGCACATTATTTTGGGACTCCCCGAAGAGGATGATGATACGATGCTGCAAACTGTGCGCGACGTTGCCGCACTGCATCCCGATCAGGTCAAAATTCATCTGTTGCACGTCCTCAAGCATACTCGCCTTGCCGAGATGTACGAACGTGGCGAATACACACCCCTCGAAAGGGAACACTACATTCGCCTCGTAGCCGATGCGCTTGAACTGTTGCCCCCCGACGTTGTCATCGCGCGCCTGACGGGCGACGGTATGGCAGACGATCTGCTCGCACCCCTTTGGAGCCGCAAAAAGACGACGGTCATCAACGATATTGACAAGCTCCTTTTTGCAAGAGATTCTTGGCAGGGGAAGAAATACCAAGCTTGAAAACGCAAACCTTTAGACTGATTTGAATTTGACGGAGTGACTGAAATGATAGACATTACTATTTGGATGCAGAACTTTTTGCAAACATTAAATAAGACTTTTGCAAACCGTGTGTGGTTTGTTGGTTTGCAGGGGAGTTACGGTCGCGGTGAAGCAACCGAAACGAGTGATATTGATGTGGTTGTTATTTTGGATGAATTGTCCGCTACGGATATCCAAACGTATAACACAATGTTGAATTCTGTGCCGAACAGAGAACTGATCTGCGGTTTTCTTTCCGGCAAACAGGAAATTATAAATTGGGAACCGTCCGACTTATTCCAATTTTGCTATGATACAACACCCATCAAGGGAAGTCTTGACGAAGTGATGGCAATTGTTGACGAAAAAGCTGTGAACAGAGCAATCAAAATCGGTGCCTGCA
>JAZRKS010000135.1:0-2949 GCA_045646445.1 Eubacteriales bacterium
CTCATTTCAGACATAACAAAACCAACCTTTCGGGGGGATTTTAGATAACAGTAACCATATTATAGCCGATTTTTAGCGGCTTGTAAAGAGCAAAGCCAAAACTTTATGCTTTTTTATCGCTTCTTTTTTTCAAAAAGAAGGTGCGGAGCATTGATAGGGCTTCTTCCTCAAAAAGTCCGCCCTCGCAGACGGGGGTGGATTCCAAGGGATAGGCAGGAAGTTTGACAAGACTTTCGCATGCTCCCGCGCGCGGATCCTTTGCCGCGTAAACGATGCGACCAATGCGGGAATTGATGGCGGCACCCGTGCACATGGGGCAAGGTTCAAGCGTGACGTAAAGGGTGCAATCGGCAAGTCGCCAGCTGCCCGTGATGCGACCTGCCTCGGAGATTGCCAAGCGTTCGGCATGGGCGGTGGCATCGTGGAGTTCTTCGCACAAATTGTGCGTGGCAGAGAGAATTTCGCCGTTTTTGACGATGACGGCGCCTACGGGGATCTCGCCCAATTCTGCCGCTTTTGCCGCCTCGGATAAGGCAACACGCATAAACAGTTCATCGCTTTGGCAGTTCTTTTCCACGGTATCACTCCCTTCCCTTTTTCTCTCTATATTGTATCACAAAAAAGGGGGTTTGTAAAGAGAAACAGAAGAAAAAGAAAAGAAAAAAAGGATGCCACCGAGGTGGCATCCAATAGGAGGTATTTGTCATAGTACATATTTTTCTAAATTTATAATTAACTTTGATATTCCGTCTCCTATTCTAAATTGACATTCCAGATTCTTATTACATCCTCATCAACGGCATTCAAGAGATAGTACTCGCCGTCTATGTAGAATACTGCAATCTTCGTACCGTATTTAGCATTGGCTTGTGTTTCCAGCACGTAGCAAGACGTATGATTTTTGATCGTTTCCAAAATCACAAGCTTGTTTGCGGCTGTTTCTCTTGTTTCTGCAATCTCGGAGTTTTCTTTCTGTACCTCCAGCCCCCATACAAGCGCCTCGGTATATGAGACTTGGGGATTGTCAAGGATTCCAACGCTTTCGTATAAGTAATCATTTATGTAAATTTTGCCGTTCTCCACCCTGATATTGAGCGTCGGTCCCCAAGATAAATCCGGCGGTTGTACAAACAGTGGTGCCATAAAAGTGCTTGGACCTTCACCAAAGGGGTGGTCGCCCACGGGCGAGAGTGCTTGAGTTGTAATTTGAGGTGCTGCCTCAATGGGATCCGGCGTTGTCACCTCTGGTGTCGTCGCCTCGGGCGTTGTGTTTTCGGTGGTATTGTTGGGTGTTGTTCCTTCGTTTTGCTTATTGTCGGCAAGGCAGCCCGAAAGGGGCAGGAGCAACAGCGCGCCGACTAACAGAAATAAGATCAGTTTTTTCATGTTTTCCTCCTAATAATAAGTGTAAAAACCAAAAAGAGCGCAAAGATAGGCTATAACAGCTCTACATTGCGCTCTCAATTTCCAATTTTTCGTTGCCCTCCGTGGCAGTGGTGGCGGCATTTGAAATCGCTTTTCAAAAGGCAGAACTGCGTTTGTGCATTGTGGTTCATTGGACTGTCACCTCCGTTTGATATTTTGGTACATCTACAGTTTAGCATATTTTTGTATGTTTGTCAATAGTTTTTTCGGCGTTATGGAAAAAATAGGAAACCTCGTTTGAGATTTCCCATTTTGTTAATCAATTTTATATCCCTTGCCGCGCACGGTTTTGATGATCGGGCGGTCGATGTGGGTTGCGATCTTGCGGCGCAAATAGCAGACGTGGACGTCTGTTTTGTTTGTTTCGGACTCGCCAATGATTGCCGAGAGTTGTTCGCGCGAGACGGCAGTACCGCGGTTGGCAAGCAGGCAGGACATCACAGCGCTCTCTTTGGGGCGTAAGGTGAGTGCTTTTTCGCCAAGGGTGAGTATGTTACCCTTGAGTGTTATCTCGAGATTTTGCGCGCCCTTTTGCCCTTCCCTTTCCTCGGCGGTAGCATCAAGGAGTGCGACCTCCTCGCGCAAAACGCGCATTTGGAAGGGGCGGTGCAAAATCATGGAACAACGCCGTTCGGCGTCGAGCAAGGACACGTCAAAGTGCCTTGTAAAGCCGACGATGCGCGCCTCCCCCACCTTGCGCGGAATAGATGCGCTATCAAGATCGACGAGGATCAGGTCGTTTTGCCGCCCTGCGGGAGTGGAGTTGAGTGCCACCGAAAAGTGCATGGCTTCAAGCTCCAGCTCCAACATACGTGCAAAAACGGCATCCTGCGAGAGGATCAGAACGTTCCCTCTCATTTGACAACGATGTTGATGATTTTGTTGGGAATGCTGATTTCCTTAATAACGGTCTTGCCCTCGATGAAAGGAACGATCTTTTCGTTTGCCTTTGCGGTTGCAATTGCATCTGCTGCAGGACAGTTGAGGGGCAATTCAATCGTTGCGCGAACCTTGCCATTGACTTGAACGGCTACCTCTACGGTGCTGTCAACGGTCTTGGCTTCATCCCACAGAGGCCACTCGGAAAGAGAGCAAAGATCCTTGTTGCCAAGGTCTTGCCACATCTCCTCAGCCAAGTGAGGCGCGAAGGGGCAAAGCAGACGAACGAGGATGCTCAGCTCATCGCGTGTGAGGGTGCCTTGATCGTAAATGTCGTTGAGAAGTCCCATCATAGCCGCGATTGCGGTGTTGAATTTGAGTTCTTCGATATCAAGCGATACCTTTTTGATAACCTTGTGAATGGAAGAGGTCAGCTTGGGGGTCTCGCCGCTTCCCTTTGCAAGATCCATCAAATCGCCAAATCTTTCAAGGAAGCGTTTGCAGCCCTTCATAGAGCTTTCGTTCCAAGGAGCGGCACTGCCGTAGTCACCCATAAAGAGGACGTAGGTACGCAGAACGTCTGCGCCGAATACGTCAACCATATCGTTGGGGTCAACTACGTTACCGCGGGATTTGGACATCTTT
>JAZRKS010000136.1:0-3682 GCA_045646445.1 Eubacteriales bacterium
GGAACCACATGGTCTTGCCAAATTCTCTGCGGAGAATTTGTCTGCGGTCATCCTCGCGGTTCTGACAGTCCACCGGACTGTCATTCATTGCCGCTTGGCCGTTCGCAAAACGCTGCGCGTTTTTCTCTCTACCTCCGAGTTATTCGCCCTTCGGGCTCATAACCCTGCGCCCACGGGGGTGCAACCAACACTACAAGCAAAAAGAAAAGCAACCCGAATGGGTTGCTTTCTTTTTGGTTGCGGAGATGGGATTTGAACCACATGACCTCCGGGTTATGAGCCCGACGAGCTACCAGGCTGCTCTACTCCGCGATATTGTTTTCGGTCCCTTGGTGCCGGTGACCGGGATCGAACCGGTACGATGCTCTCGCATCACGGGATTTTAAGTCCCGGGCGTCTGCCTGTTCCGCCACACCGGCAGGTAACACCAAGAGACTTGCGTCCTTTCGGTTCGCATTGCTTATTATAGCACACACTCTCCCCTTTGTCAAGCCTTTTTTGAAAAATCTTTTTTCTTTTTGTGCTTTTTCGCTCGACTTTTTTCGCCGCGTATTGCTTTTTGGGAAATGTTGTGATATACTGATTAAGAAAGGTGGTGTTCTGCGTGACTTTATCTGAAGTCAAAGCATTGTTACAATCCCATTCTATACAATTTCAAGAGATGGAGTTTGCAAACGAGGCGGAATTTTTTAAGCACATCCTTCCATATCCGTGTGTCAACGGTGCCAAAGAAAACCCAATTTATGCCTTGATAATTCATAGCGCAAACGGTAAAAAGCACATAGAATTGCAATTTGAAAAGAAAGAGAAAGAATATGTATTTTGGGATTTGTGGTTTGGCGATTTTTGTTTTGAATATTTTGAGTACGATGAAGATGGGAAAGGCTTGATTGAACACATTTGCGAAATAATGGAAGGAAATCAAGTGTTTATTGTTGTCAATAATCCCAAAACCAAGCGCTGGATTGCTGATGCTCAATATGACAAAGCAGATTCGGATGACGATATGTTTGGAGAGGTCGGTTTTCAAAAAGCACTAACAAAAATTCGCAAAAAGAAAACCTTTTTTGAAAGAATGTTTGGTTTCAGTCGAAGCTATGAAATCTATGATTGGAACACTTATGAATGCATTGTAAAATAAGGAATGAAATACAGTTTGAAAGGTGGGAAAATAATGAACAACCTATACTTGCAAGGTCTGCGAATTGACTGGGAGTCTGTTCCGCAGAATTCGTACGTCCACAAGATTCCTGCCATCAAAAGTATTTGTGAAATGAAACTTGAAAAAGACATCACCTTTTTGGTTGGAGAGAACGGCAGTGGAAAGTCCACCTTGCTCGAAGCGATCGCGGTTGCGTTTGGCTACAATGCCGAGGGCGGTACGCGAAATTACAGCTTTAGCACCTACAACGACATCTCCCCCCTGAGCGATTCCATCACCTTGGTCAAGGGCTTTCGCCGCCCCAAATTCGGCTACTTTTTCAGAGCCGAAACCTTTTTTAACGTGGCAACGGCGTCCATGCAAAGGTATGATGGCGACGATTATCATTCCAACTCCCACGGGGAAGGAAATTTCAAATTTTTAGCATACGACAAGCCCGGTCTTTATCTAATGGACGAGCCCGAGGCGGCTCTGTCTCCTGCGCGACAGCTGGTGCTCCTCAAGCACATTCACACCATGGCACAAGGTGGCTCGCAGTTCATTATTGCCACGCACTCGCCCATTCTGTTGGGGTGTCCCGATGCACAGATCTTCTCCTTCGATGACGGCAAGATCGAACTCTGCCGATACGAGGAAACCTTGAGTTACCTGATCACAAAGCGATTTTTGCAAAACAAGGAGCAAATGCTTGCCGATCTGCTTGAGGAGTGAATAAGGATATAAGCAAAAGCACCCCAAGGGGCGCCTTCCATAAAGCAGGTTTTATCTGCCGATATCAAAAGGAGTACGGACGATTTGTTCGTACTCCTTTTCCATACTGTCGGGCGGTAATGAGCCTCCCTTGTGTAAAGGGAGGTGGCACGGCTTGCCGTGACGGAGGGATTGTAAAAAGTTAGATTATCGCTCAAAACAATTCCTCAGTCCCTTGTCGCTTGCGACATTTGACAGCATCCCTTTACACAAGGGAGCCTTTCTTTTATGTTCATCTATGCCTTGTCAATTTTCCTGACAAGCACTGCTTTTGTGGACACAAAAGCAAAGCCCCGCACGAAGCGGGGCGAGAAATCACAATATGATCTCATCAAATTCTTTTGGATAATGAATCTTATACCACATCAGCGTTGCCGCCATTTTCACATAGGTAACGCCGTGCGCTTTCGGAAATAAATATTGAATCTTTTCAATTGAATCGGCAAACCAATCCTCTATCTCAATATCTTTAAGTTGTTTTTTCATTTCATCCGAAACACCGCCTCTGAAATATACACCTCTGCGTGTATCTTCCATGATCTTATAGGCATAGCCGGTATTTGACATTCCTTTTCGTAACATATGTTTCTCTATATGATTGAATACATCGTCGCGGTATGCAATCACATTGCTTACGGGGACGCCTTGGTTTATCAATTCCTTTGCGTTGTTAGCCCACACTCCCGTACCGTGACATAATCCTGCTATCTGAATCAAATCATAAAAAGACCCCGGCGACACTTCTTCTTTCATATCTTTATAAAAATCTGTGCGGAATTCCGGAATGCCATCGGTATTGCCGAGCCGGAATTCGTTCAACACATCATTTTGCAAAAAGTTTACTCGCTCAAACACTGTCCCCGTTGCGCGTTCCAAAGCTTTATAATGTTCAACCATCGTGTTTGCTACAAACGTAAAAACACAAGTGGATTTATCAGATGTGACAGTATAAGTTATGATACGGTTTTCTTCCCGTTCTGTATCTGTCAGTTCGCAGTCCCTAAAATACTCCTTTATGATAGATTTTGCTACATGCCAAAAATTTGGAGACATATATACATCAAAGCTTGTGTTTCGGTGTACCACGTGACGATAGGTTTCGAACGGAATATTGTGCCCATCTTTTTGCATTTCTTTTCCGCACGAGCAGATTTTTCTCGGAAGATCCCAACCGTCATCAACACTGTCGTCAAAAATAACCGTACCACATCCCGAACAGTAATAATGCGGTTTCAAGGGGTTGATCTCTGTTGCGCCCAAGAGATAAGCCACAAATGATGCACCCGTTCCGCCCCTTACTTGAACGTGCTCGCCTTGTTTTTTTGCCTCGGATGCAAGCACGGACAACAGATTGAAATATACGATCATATCTGTTTCTTTCATTTCCGCATGCTCTGTCAGCAAGCGATTCATGATCTCAAGGTGCGCCGGATTGCCATAGCGCTCACGCATGGCATCAAAGGATTTGTTCCATAGTTGTTTTTTCATTGCAAATACTCCTTTAGTATCCTTCTTTTCAGAGGAATGATATTTGCAAGTCAGAAGCTCATCAACGCTGACTCCAAGTACATCGCTGAGTTTATATAAGATATTGCTCTGCGGTTTGGAAGAACCATTCTCCCATTTTGTAACCGCCTTGTCGGAAACGCCGACGAGCGCGCCGAGCTGATACTGCGTAAGGCCTCTACGCGATCTTAGCTCATGCAGAAAATTACCAAAACTATAGTCTCTCATAATATCCTCCGTCTGCTTGCTGACTATATTATAGCA
>JAZRKS010000137.1:0-7675 GCA_045646445.1 Eubacteriales bacterium
AGCACCCATCAAAACCATTTTGCATATAGGCACCTCCTTTCATTTTCATAATATGTCGAAAAAGGGAGAGGTGTGACGAAGAACTTTTTATGAATCAAAATTCTTGCGCAAAAGGGTAGGCTCGATTTTATGCGATCACAATGAAAAGATACAAAAAAGAAGTTCGCTGAAAACCTCAACGAACTTCTTTTTTAAATTGATTAGTCGGTTACGAAGGGGAGAAGAGCAACGTTACGAGCGCGCTTAATAGCGGTGTTAACTTCTCTTTGGTGAACTGCGCAAGCGCCGGAAATTCTTCTGGGAAGAATCTTGCCGCGTTCGCTAATGAACTTTCTCAGCTTTGCAGTGTCCTTATAATCGATAAAAGCAACCTTGTCTGCGCAGAAAATGCAAACTTTCTTTCTTCTGCGGTTGTTGTTGGCAGGACGAGCAGCACGAACAACAACTTCTTCGGTCTTTACGTTAGTATCCATCTTATGAAATCCTCCTGTTCAAATTCATGGGGCCACTTCAATTAGAAGGGCAGATCGTCGTCGGTCTTGAGCTCCTCAAACTTAGGCGCAGATGCGGGGGAAGAGGAGTAGGACGGCGCATTGTAAGTTTCGTATTGCCCACCGGCAACACCGTCGGTTTTGCTGTCAACGAACATAGCTTCGTCGGCAACTACGTCAGTAGCATAGCGTTTCTGACCGTTTGCATCCTGCCAGGTTCTGGTTTGAATAGAACCGGTAATGCAAAGGGCAGAACCCTTGCGGAAATAGCGAGAGATGAACTCTGCGGTTTGTCTCCAAGCAACAACGCTGATAAAGTCTGCCTGCTGTTGAGCAGGAGCACCGTCAGCACCCTTAGCTTGGAAACGGCGGTTTACTGCCAAAGTGAAGGAGACGACGGCAATGCCGCTGGTGGTCTGCTTCAATTCAGGGTCTGCGGTCAATCTTCCGCAAAGAACGACCTTGTTAAGATTCAAGCTGGACATTAGATAGGCCTCCTTAAAATCGTTTTTTTTGACGCCGGATTACTCTGCGTCAGCTGCAGGAACTTCTTCTGCTACAACTTCTTCCTCAACAGGAGCTTCAACAGCCTTAGCAACGGGCTCGTAGTCGAGCTTAATTACCATGATGCGCATAACGGATTCGTCAATGTTCATCAAACGTTGAAGTTCTTGGGGAAAATCGCTTTCGCTCTTAAAGGTAGCTACGGCGTAGTAGCCCTCTGCCATATCGTCAATGAGATATGCAAGACGGCGCTTACCCCATTCATCAACCTGAACGAGCTCTGCGTTAGCGGAGATCAGATTGGTGAACTTGCTCACAGTTGCCTTAGCAGCTTCTTCGCCATTAGCAAGGCTAACGATGAGCATGCTTTCATAAGAATTGATAATCTTTTCCATGTTTTTTACCTCCCTATGGACTAATTCGACCACGCTGTAGAATTGAATTTGCGTGGCAGAGAGACGGACAAAAGTCCGTACCGAGTTGATATTATACCACAACTTTCTTCATTTGTCAATAGCTTTTTGCAAATTATTTATATAATAATATATATAATTGAAGAAAATACTTATTTCTCAAAGAATTTCAGCAGCTCCTGCGGCTTTGCAATTACCTCTGTGGCGCCCGCTGTCTCAAGCTCCTCCTTTGTGCCAAAGCCCCAGGCAACGCCCACGCAAGCCATATCGCATTTCTTGGCACCCACAACGTCGTCACGGCGGTCGCCCACCATCAAAACGGCATCGGGAGAGGGAATGTTGAGGTTTTGCAGCGCGTAGGCAATCACCTCGTGCTTTTCGTTGCGTGTGCCGTCCATTTCGGGGCCCGAAACGTAGGCAAAGTATTTTGCAAGATCAAAATGCTTGATAATGTTGTTTGCAAATTCGTGAGGCTTGCAGGTGGCAAGCACGCAAACAATGCCGCGGCGGTTCAATTCGGCAAGCACCTCGCGCACACCGTCATAAACGTTGCACTCCAGCATTGCCCCGGCGCGGTAGCATACGCGGTAGAGGTCAACGGCACGTTGCGAATCGGCAGGGGAAAGCCCCAAAAAGTTTTCAAAGCTGTAAAGCAGAGGTGGACCGATAAAGCAACGCAGATCGTGGTCGGGCGCGAGCGGCTTGCCCATTTGTTCCATAGCGTAGCGAACCGAATGTGTAATGCCGGGGGCGGAATCGGTCAAGGTTCCGTCAAGGTCCCAAAAGCAATATTGATAGTTTGACATAAGTGCTCCTTTGCAGAGGAAAAAATCTTTTGAATTTTGCAAAAAATCCCTTGCAACTCCCCCTGCGGTATGGTATAATAGTTTTAAAAGATGTTGTGGTAAAAGTCAACCCTCCCGTCTGCCTGGGGCACCCACCTCCCCTTGCACAGGGGAGGCAAAAGGATACGCTTTGCCAAACATTTCCTTCCACTTTCGGTAAACAAACGATCTGTTTGTTTGGAAAGTGTTGAATTTGAGCCTCCCCTGTGCAAGGGGAGGTGGCACGAGCTTGCGAGTGACGGAAGGGTTGGTTCCTTTTTTACTTGTGTGCAATCTTAAAGCACAGTAAATCTGTAAAAACTATTATACCACACTTTTTTGAATTTTGCAATGCGTAATCGACAAAACCCGCATTTTTGTGTGTAGAGGCAAAGGAGAAGTACTCTATGGATATGAATTTTACCATACCGGTCAACGAGGCGTTTGAAGCGTCTGCGGCAGATCCGTCTTGCGGATGTCCCTTTTGCGCGCTCTACCGCAAGCTTGAAGAAAATGAGCTTGACCTGATTTTGGGGGCTTCGATGATGGAGCCCGACATTCGCATCAAAACCAACAAATCGGGCTTTTGCCGCACGCACTACGATATGATGTTCGTTCGCAAAAACCGCCTTGGCATGGCACTCACGCTTGAAAGCCATCTCGCAGAGCTGCGCGAGGAGATTCGCGACGGAGGCTTTGGCGGCGGACAGGGGAACAAGCCCATCAAGCGTATTGGTGAGCTTGAGGAGACCTGCTACGTTTGCGACCGCATCAAAAACAATTTTGAGCATATGGTCGATACTGCCGTTTATCTTTGGGAGGCAGATCCCGATTTCTCTAAAAAACTCAAGGCGCAACCCTATTTCTGCTTGCCACACTACCGCAAGGTTTTGGCATACGGTCAAAAGCGCCTTGGCAAAAAGAGACAACCCGAATTTGCAAAGGCGTGTGCCGGTGTGGTAGAGCCCTATTTTGAGGAGCTCCAAAAGGACGTCAGCTGGTTTTGCAAAAAATTCGATTACCGCTACGACGAAGAACCGTGGTACAACTCCAAGGACGCCGTTGAGCGCGCGTTCAAATTTTTGCGCTCCGACCTGCATAACAAGTAAAGGAAAAAGACTATGATCGATTTGTTAAAGCTGCATAAGCATTTTATTCTCACACACCTAGGTGAGGGAGATGTTGCCGTCGACTTTACCATGGGCAACGGCTACGATACCGAATTTCTCTCCAAAACCGTAGGACCTGCCGGTCGCGTTTATGCTTTTGATATTCAAGCGCAAGCCGTTGAGTCGACCGCCAAGCACCTCAAGGAAGTCGGCTGCCCCGAGAACTACACGCTCATTCACGATTCGCACCACAACGTTAAAAATTACGTCAAGGAACCCATCAAGGCAGGCATGTTCAACCTTGGCTGGCTTCCCGGTGGCGATAAATCCATCACCACTCTGCGTGAGACCACGCTCCCTGCCATCGAGGCGGCAATCGACCTCATGGATAAGGATGCCATCATCAACGTAGCCATTTATCCCGGACACGAGGAGGGCGGTCTGGAAGGCAAAATGATTTGCGATTATCTTGCAGGTGTCAGCCGCCATAAGGTTTGTGCTACCAAGGTCAACATCCTCAATTCTCCAGCGTCGCCTTATTTTATCGTAATTGAAACCAAGCCCCTTGAAAAAATACCTTACGGAAGGTCACATGAAAAGAAATAAACTCAAACTGCTAACAGCCCTTTTGGCACTCTTGCTCCTTTTGTCGGGGTGCATCAATTTGGAGCCCGAAGAAGGGGAGGAGACCACCGCTCCCGTTGATGTCAGCCAAATCGATAAAACCACCATTGGGAGCTACCAAACAATGAAATATACCTATCTGACCGCAGTCGACCCCGCAACGCTGACTACCAATCTCGACCCCACCTATCTGCTTTTGGCAAACAAGCAATTCGCGCTTGATGAAGACTACGTGCCCACAAGCCTGACAACGCTTAATTGCGCCACCCTGCAAGGGGAACGCGCATATGAGCTGGATTCCCGTGCCGCCGCGGCACTGTATGCTATGCTTGCCGAAATGAAAGCGGCGGGCATCAGCGACATTATGGTCGCCAGCGCATACCGTTCCTATGATTATCAGTTCAATCTTTACGATAAGTATTTGGAGCTCGAAAGAAGCGGAATTTCCGAGAATGCACGCCGCGTGTTCGGTGAGGATTACATCAAGGCAAACTATCTCGACAAAAAGATATTCCGTCTCTCTCTTGAGGATGCACGTACCGTTGTGCAGTCCTATTCCGCTCTGCCGGGGCAAAGTGAGCACCAAACGGGGCTTTGCGTCGACTTTACCGCCGCCGAGGAAAGAGAACCCTTGACCGAGGCGTTTGAATTGACCGCCGCGTATCAGTGGCTCTCGCAAAATGCTTATAAGTTTGGCTTTATTCTGCGCTATCCCAAAGGCAAGGAAGATATCCCGGGCTACACCTACGAGCCGTGGCATTACCGCTTTGTGGGCAGAGAAGCCGCAACCGATATCTACGTCGGCAATATGACGCTTGAGCAATATCTACAGCTTACAGCACAATAATGAAAAAGAGAGAACAAAATGTGTTCTCTCTTTTTTAATGATGTATTCGCTTTGCTCATAATGATGTGCTCGCCAATGCTCGCAATGATGCAATGTTTGCCCTCAATGTGTCGCAGGCACACATCATTGCTGCAGGCACATCATTTGCGCGAAGCGCAACATCATTTTGCCCAAAGGTCAAACATCATGTCAAAAAAGCACTCCCAATGAGTGCTTTTTTTGAATAGCCCCACCTATAAGCCGGGTTCTGTCGTGAACGGTCATCAATCTTCGCCTTGCGTCGCCGCAAGGCTTCGAAACAAAAGTTTCGTGCCACCCCCAAGATGTGCCGGACAAGCCTTGTAGCAGGGTGTTGCTTCGAATAGGGTTTACAGCGGACCTATGTTACCATAGGAACGGGTGAGCTCTTACCTCGCCTTTCCATCCTTACCGCATACGCGGCGGTTTATTTCTGTTGCACTTTCCCGACGGTTACCCGTGGCTGACGTTATCAGCTATCCTGTCCTATGAAGCCCGGACTTTCCTCACGGTAATACCTTTCGGCAACATACCGCGCGACCGTTTAGCGGAGCCGCTTACTATTATACCGCAAAGGCGTCGATTTGTCAAGAGAGAGCAAAAAAAGAATTATTTGATGTGAAATCTTCTTTGCATTTCGCGCTTGAAATCAGGCCCCAAAACAATGATGAATGCCAAAAGGGAAAGGATTGAAAGCGAGAGCAAAACAACAAGCGGCCAGCTGTTCTTACCGTGATAAAAATGCAGAGTTATGAGAGATCCGATAATAGATGCAAAGATAAAATTGATCAGGGGGAGCATATTGTGCTTTTGCGTTTCAAGGTTGGTAAAAAAGAGCACAATACAGCTCAAAAGTCCGCTAAAGCAGACGATGGGAATAACAAAAAGGGAAAAGCTGTGCACAAACAACAAATCAATTACCGCAAGCAAAATACTGCTCCAAACGGTAACCTTAATGGTTTGGCTGATGCGGTTCAGCTCTACAAGATCGGGGGAGAGCACAAAGGTCCAGGTTACGTAAAGCGCCAAAATGACGATGATGCTCCAAAAGGGGCCTTTGATGCAAAGGTTAACGATCAGTGCCGCTGCAGCTACCGCAAAAAAGGGCCATCGAACAATCGATAACATTCTTTTGCGGTTTTTGGGGAGTTTTGTTACTTTTGGGTATGTATTTTTAACGTGCATAATATTCACTCCCTTCCACTGCTATTTCAATGCCGTCAGCCAATAATAGTTGATACATTTTTTCTTCAAAGGCAGGGTCCAATGTCATTTTGGAAATAGAGAAGGTTGCAACTCCCGCGCAGGTTATGGCGGTGCAGGCAAGTCGGTTGGTCACCTGCGCACCCAAGCAAAAGTCCATAGATTCAATGTGCTCCATAAACTCCTCGGGGAAGTTAACAACACCAAGGTTGGAAAAGGTCGTGGTATAGATTTTTTCGCCAAGCATACCGTATACCATTTTTGCAATGGGCTGCTTAATGGCAAGAGGAATGAGCCTGATAGAGCTGACGATATTGACTGCGGCGGTGATCATTTCGCGCATCTTTTCCTTTTCGGCTTTTTGCAAAAGCTGCGTGTTGATCTCTGCGAGCAGCTCTTCCTTGTTGCCGATCTTTTCAATGGGAATGCGAATGCCGCAGTACATTGAAAAATTGCGAACGGTTTTGGAAGGATAGAATTTGCGCATATTGATGGGGAGCTGAATATTGATGTCTCCCGTGAGCTCGTCGGTCGAAGCCGAAGCAGCATAAAACATTTGCATCAAAAGGTAAGCCGTTACGGTAGCACCGTAGCTTTTTGCAACCTCGCGTAGCTTGTCGGCATCCATTTTCAAATGCAAAATGCGGCAAGGCTTTCTGCGTGTCATTCTGCCGTTCATTTGTGCGGCAGGCTTATCCACAAAACCCGAGCTGTTTTTGGCTTTTTCCACCTTAACAAATGCATTTTCAAATTCTTCACGCGTGGGGGTATCGTTAATATCCCAAATGTCTCCAAGCGGAGCCTCTATGCCGCAAAGGCGCAAATATTCTGCCGTGAGAGATTTGAAAAAGGTCAGGGCTCCCGTACCGTCGGTCAGCACGTGGAAAAACTCGGCACTTACGCGATTTTGATGATACATCACGCGGAAGGATTGCGAGCCGCTTGAGGAAACCTTAATGGGTTGGCAGGGCAGGTTGTGCTCCTCCTCAATCGGGAATCTCTTTTTCACCGTGTCGAGATAGTGCCAAAAGAATCCCTTTTTCAGCGTGGTTGCAAAGCTTGCATAGCGCTTGATGGTAAAGGTGAGTGCCATTTGCAAAAGCTCGGGAATGACGTCCTCTTTAAAGTAGATCGAAATGCGAAATACCTGCTGACTGCCGTGGTCCATCGAAATGGGATAGATTTTGGCGGCATCGTCAAGGGGAAACCATAAAACAGAGGGGCGTGCATAAAATCCACCAAGGTTGGAGAGCGCCAAACGGGAGAGGATTTCGGACATCGAAACGCCTTTTTTGTATAGCAAAAGAATAGCCGCTTCAAAATCGGCCCTAAATTGCTTTTTGTTATTTTTGGAGAGCAAAAAATGCGCATCAAACTCCGAAAAAAACTCTCGGAGCTGTGCGTTTTCTGTCTCGGTCAAGGTTTCGGTAAAGGAGGAAAAGGTCGTTTTTATAATCTTCATAAAATCCTCATTTCCAACAAAAAATTAAAGTTTTGTCTTTATCTTTTACAGTATACCATATTTTCCGCCATTTTTCAATACCCAATTTTAAAGGGGAAGAAAACGGGAAGGGCAATCTTGCGGACAAAAAAACGGTGAGAGCAAGGCCACGCCTTACAATGTACTCATAAATATCTTCAT
>JAZRKS010000138.1:0-1998 GCA_045646445.1 Eubacteriales bacterium
TAAATGAGCATCCCTATGAGCTGTTCAACAACGTACAATGTTCTCTCAACGGCAAACCCATCGACCCCACCCAACCCGTTTATGTGCAAAACGGAGATACGATCTATCTCCAAGAAGACGGCAACGGATATCACCTGCACGTTTGGGATAAGGGAATGGGACGCTGCCTCACCTGCATGGAAGAATGCTTCCATGAGTGGGAGGGCAACGTGTGCCGCATTTGCAAGTACGAATGCTGGCACGACTATTGGATCGACAGTCGGTGCGGAATTTGCGGTATGATGTGCGAACACCGCGAATGGGACGATAACAGACAATGCCTTGCTTGCGGTTCAATGCTGGGTGTAGATCTGCTCTACATTGAATTCTATATGGATGGCGAATATTGCGGCTGCACGTCCACCATTGAGTATACGGTTGGCGAACATTTGATGTTCCAATTCTGGCGCTCTTGGGAGGAGCTGACCTTTACTTATGATGTTTACGTAGGAGACGTTCTTGTTACCGACCAATATTATATGGTTGTAGAAAGCTGCAATATTTATCTTGTTACACGCACCTACGATTACCAATAATCAATCAACGTATAAAGAAAAACGGGACCCTTCACAAGGAAAGGTCCCGTTTTGTTTTATTTGATCTTAAATCTTTTTTGCAGCTTTACAAAATAAACGGTGATCAGCTTTGTCAGGCAAAAGTCATAAAGCACAAAGGCAAACACGCCAAGCACCAAGGTCGCTGCAATCATCACCCAGCCGCCTGCGGTTTCCAAAAGAGCAGGGGCAAAGAGCCACATCACTGCCCACATCACGCCAAGAGACACGGCAAGCACGCCAATTTTAAATGCCCACGCAGGCAAACGTGCCATACGTCGCTCGATTTTCTGCTTGATAATGGGATAGTAGCCCGTCAAGAGCGCATAAAAGAGCACGGGTGTTTTGAGCGGCAAAAGCAAAAGAGCAATGGTCGAGGTCACGATCCAAATCAGCCAAGGGTAGGCACCGCCAATTTCAATCACGGCATACACCGTGAGCAGCGAGGCCATCATTGCAACGGTAATATCGAGCACTTCAATAATAGAGCCAAGCCCCAATATCACCACGCCCAAGGCACACAGCATTGCGCTAACGGTCAAATATTTGACCTGTTGAGAAGTTTTTTTCGACATAGCAGCCCCCGTATCAGCAGCAGGGAATAAGGTCGCCACCCATCATTTCGCAGCAGCAATCGGCACAAATGAGTTGGCTGCAGCAGTTCAAGGTGTCGTCGCTTCTTTGCGCCGTGTGGTAGCCGTAAGCGTAGTTTGCCGTTTGCGCACGGAGCTGATCGCGTGCGGCGCGGTATTCTTGATTATAAGGGTCCATTGCGCAGGCACGGTCAAACATATTTTGTGCATCGGTAAAATATCCGCGCTTATAAACGGTGCAGCCCATCAAAAAGAACCATTCTGCATTTTGCATATTCGAGCCCATCGAGCGCAAAATTTGCTCGGCTTGCATAATTTCATTGTCGTTGATGAGGCGGCGCACCTCTGCAAAACGCGCGTCACCCGTCGACGAATCAGCCCCGGGATTGCCGTTGTAATGAGAGCCGCTGTTCTGCGTTTGTCCGCCGGCACGCATCTTTTGAATTTCATCGTAGGCGGCGTTAACCTCTTGCATCTTGTCGTTTGCAAGGTCTGCAAGGTCGCTGTCGCGGTATTTATCGGGGTGATACTTGCGAGCGAGGTCGCGGTATGCTTTTTTTACCTCTTCGTCGGTGGCGTTGGGAGAAACTCCCAATACTTCATACGGATTTTTCATGTTTGTCGGTTTCACCTTTCCAAGCTTTCTCTAAAATACGGTCGGCTACTTTGGGCAGACCAAGATAAAGAATATTACAAAGAATTTCCCGCACCCCGGGGGCAGGGAAGGTATCGATCAAAAGGAACGCGCTCTCCGCATCGGTGAGATAACGCTTGAGGGAAAGTGCAATGCCTGCGGCGTTTTCCTCGGTCAT
>JAZRKS010000139.1:0-8193 GCA_045646445.1 Eubacteriales bacterium
ATAGGCAACTGTCATTTCCCCGATTAAAAATTTTTATAAAAAGCAAAAAAGCTCTTGATTTTCTGTATTCGTTATGATATAATAATTGACGTTGTATGGAAAATATGCCGGTGTGATGGAATTGGCAGACGTGCTGGACTCAAAATCCAGTGGTAGCGATACCGTGTCGGTTCGACCCCGACTACCGGCACCAAAAGCACTCGCAAAAGCGGGTGCTTTTTTCTTTTCTTTAAAACAAGCTTCAACGTGCAAAAAAATATTCTTTGCTTTGTGCGTTTTTTGCAAAATCCATCGTCAAAACTGTCAAAAATGGGCTTGTATTTTTGTATACATTTCCAAAAAATGCAACCAATTGTACAAAGACTTGCAAAAAGCCTTGAAATATATCGCTTTGTGTGATACAATTACCATATCTATTTTAGAAAAGGAGAATAGCTATGAAAAAAATTATTGCCCTTTTGCTGGTGTTTGTTTTCTTGTTCTCTATGGTAAGCTGTAATTTGCTTCCCTTTATCAAAGAAATCAAACCTGCAGAAACAACCCCTGAAGTAACTACTCCCGACGCCACTACCGAGCATGTTCACAACTTTGTGCTCTCCGAGGCAGACTCCACCCCCGCAAAATGCGAAACCGCAGGTCTTGAGGTAAGCATTTGCTCTTGCGGCGCAAAGGAAGAAAAGACCGTTGAGGCTCTTGGTCACAACATGAAGGTACAAATGGAGAACAAGCCCAGCTGTACCGAAACCGGCACAACCGTTTACAAGTGCTCCAAGTGCACAAAGAGAGAATACGTTACCACCGATGCGCTCAACCACAATTACGACACCACCACCGAGCCCTCTCGTCTTGTTCGTTGCTTGAACGAAGGGTGCCCCAGCTGCTACTGGGCAGAATCCAACGGCAAGCACACCGAGGCGCTCACCTTCAACTTCACCAAGGATGACGAGGCTGCAATCGATGCAAAATACAACGAGATTTTGGCTCTGATTGAGGCAGCTGCCAAGTATGATCCCGCACTCCACGGCTTTGCAGAAGAAGGCGCACTTGCCGACGAGTTTAAAATTGTTGACGATCTGCACACCGAGCTTTACGACCTCATTATGAATGCAATGTCTCAAAAGCAGCTTGCCGAAATCGCTTACTACTGCGATATGGACAATGACGAGCTCCAAGAAATGCACGCATACATGATGGATTACCAAACCGCAGTTATCGCAAAGTTCTACACTCTTTCCCGTCCCTTCTACGATTCTTGCTACCGTGAGTTCTACTACCAGGGCATGACCGATGAAGAAATCAACGCATTCCTGTTTGATTCCGACGCGGTTTCCAACCCCGAATACACCGCTCTTAAAGAGAGAAACAACGCTATCGAATCCGAATTCTTGGCACTTAGCGAAATGCAACAAAAGGCCAAGGTTGCCGAAATGTATGCCGAGTTTGCCGCAAATAACAACGCAATGGCAAAGCTGATGGGCTACGATAACTACCTTGAATACGCTTACGAAAACGTTTACGGCAGAGATTACACCTACCAAGATGCAGCAGAGCTTGCAGACATGGTTAAGGAATACATTGCTCCCGTATTTGCTGCTATTTACAAAAAGTGGGATACCATTGCGGTAAGAGAGCAGGCAGATATCGATACCTACTACACGCAGGTACGTGACTCCTTCTTTGAAACCGCAAGCGCTAACCAGCTTGTAAACGATTATATCGATCTGTTGGCGTTCACCACCAACCCCGACAAGCAGATCACCTTCTCCGATGAGTTCAACAAGCTTATGGGTGACGGCAACATGTTCCGCGGCGATTACGATGGCGCATTCGTTACCACCATTTCCGGTGTAAACCTTCCCATCGCATACTTCGGTCCCGGCTATGACAATGCATTCACCATTGTTCACGAGTTCGGTCACTTTATGAACGAAATTTACAGTGCTGACATTGCAGAAGAAAACTACGATTTCGCACAATCCTACGACCTCTTGGAAATGCACTCTCAAGGCGACGAGCTGCTTTACCTTGCATACCTCAAGGAGAACGCAGGCTTTACCGAGGTTGCTCTCACCCTTGTTGAGACCTACACGTTGGTTAACATGTTCTACTCTGTTATGGCAGGCATGACCATTGACGTATTTGAGCAAGCAATCTACCTCAACCAATACGACGGCCTCAATGCAGACGTTATCATGGCTGATGGCACAATTACCGCCGACGAATACGATTTCCTCTACAAGAGCATTTGCACCGATTTTGGTGCTGTTGACGTAATCGGTGATTATTGGCAATACGGTATGACCATTACCTCTGCTTGCTACTACATCTCCTACAGTGTATCCGCACTTTCTGTTCTCCAGCTTTACGAAATGGCGAACACCGACGGCTTTGATGCAGCAAAGGATGCATACCTCAAGCTCTTTACCTACGTTGACGAGCTCACCGAGGAAAACCCCAACATGACCATGGAAGAAATCCTTGCCTATGCAGGCATGCTCTCCTACGATAACGAGCAGCTCTACATTGACCTCAACAAGTATTTCCTTAAATAATCAATCAAAAAACAAAACAAGACCGCCTCAACCGAGGCGGGCTTGTTTTTTGTGATTTTTTGCAAAAGTGCACATGGCATCAGTTGTTGACATCTCAATGCCGCTGTGATATAATAATATGGGTGATGTAAATGGAAAATAATAAAAACTTACCAATTCGAAAAAAGAATCGTTTGCAAAATTACGATTATAGCTCCTATGATGCATATTTTATAACAGTATGTACAACAGATAAACGAAATTATTTTTGGAAAAATGTAGGGGCGATCATTGGTCGCCCGCAGGATGTTGAATTGTCTTTGTATGGCAAGATTGTGAGTGATGCCATCAAGAATATTTCTTTGATATATCCCACATTATTAGTGGAACGGTATGTGATTATGCCAAATCATATTCATCTATTGTTGCGCGTTTGTTCCGATGAATACGGGCGACCAATGGTCGCCCCTACAATATCGAGAGTTGTAAATCAATTAAAGGGGTATACGATAAAGCAAATAGGGAGACCAATTTGGCAAAAATCTTTCCACGACCACATCATACGCAACCAAAAAGATTACGAGGAGCACATCAATTACATTTATTACAACCCTGTGCGGTGGCATCTTGATGAATTATATACGAAAGAAGGAGAGGAATGATGAAGATTGTTGAATTATGTGATTCGTTGAGGAAAGAACTTTTCAATAACGGCTACGAATACGGCTTTATCGTTGATGGCAAGACCTACAAGCCGAATACGGAAAATGGATTTGACGCTACATTTTATCATTTTGCAAAAACCATTTCTCTCGTGCAGGCCCCCGAAGTGACCAAACAAGAAAAGGTAGGCACCTGCATCGATGCCGTTTTAGTGATGCGACAGGTTCTTAATGAATATAAAGCTCCAAGTAAAATTTGGCTCTTGTATCACAAAGAAAAGAATAAGGCGCATACGGTGCTCACATTTGAGGCAGAGGGAAAAGTGGTTTATTTGGAACTCACGCCACAATCAAGCAAGCCGTGGTATGGGAAAGAAATCGTCTACGAGAAAGAGCAGGCATTCTTGCAAGAGCAAAAAAATAATGGTTTGGAAATCTTTGATGTGACCGAGCAAGTTATCATTGGTGAAAGACCGTATTTTTTGATTGAAAAATTGAAATAAAAAATATTCCCCCAACAGATTGTTTCTGTCGGGGGATGTTTTTTATCCGATTAAACTCAAAAGATTGTTTTTCAAATGTTTTTGGTCGGTGGAAAGGTTAGAAAGATTTTCAAGGTTTTGGCGGAGTGCTTCAAGGTCTGCATCGTCAGCAAAGATCTTGCCTTCCATTCTGTAGGCATCACCGAGCGGTACACCCTTAAGATAAGAGAACAGATTGAAATTTGCAGGAGCAGAAACACCAAGGCATGCACGCGTCAGGGCGAGCATGGTTTCCTCGTTGTCGGCAAGTGGCTCTGTTACGTTCCGGCATCTGTCAGAGAAGGTGGGGAAGGTGAAATAGAGCGCGTGGCGGTAGTGGGGGTAGTTGTTACCTTCCCAAGCGCAGGTATCACCACCCAAAATGCGATAAGCGACCGCAGGGGTATCTGCAGGATTTGCGCGCAGGTTCCAATCCTTGAGCTTGTTCCACTTCATATAAAGGTCAACGTAGGTGTTGGGGTAGTCGGCGTTGATGACCTCAAAGCCTGCCTCTACAAATGCCTTCATCGAGCAACCCTCAACGGGTCCACGGTGGGGCATTGCAACGCGCCAGAACTCGATGAGAATGTCGCGCGGAATTTCGGGAGCACCGTTCGCAATATCGATTTGGTCGTTCCACATCATCATCTTTTTGCCAAGGTCATTGATAATGTTATAAACACGGTCTACAAAGTAGTAGAAGCGCGGCAGGAGCGTATCATAGCCCATGGGCAGGAAGCGTGCATTGCAAACCTTGCATTGGCAGGTGCAGGATGTGATGCGGGGCTCACGGTCAATGTCATCCATATAAATCTCATCGGTGCCCATGTGAATGTACTCGTAGGGGAAGATTTCAACGAGTTCCGTAAGGATGTTTTTGATATACGTGTAGCTTTCTTCGTTGCCGATGCAAATGTTCCAACCGCTCAGCGGCTTGCCGCCGTTTTCCTCTTCCTCGGAGTGGCACTTAAGGTAGTCAAACTTCCTGGTCAAATTGAAGCTGTGCGCAGGAAGGTCGATTTCGGGAATGACGTCAATGCCAAACAGAGCACAGTAGGATACCATCTCACGCAAATCATCTTTGGTGTAGGTCGTACCGGGGGAGAGGGGCAAATCGGGGTAAACGTCCGAAAAATAAGAGAATCCCTGATGGTCGCAAAGGTGCAGATGGAGCTTGTTATATTTGGATTTTGCCATGCCGAGAATGATGGCGCGAACCTCATCCATGGGGACGACGTGGCGTGCAGGGTCAAGCATCACAGAACGCCAAGAGGAATCGGGATAGTCGGTAATCATCATCTCTGCAATGACGAACTTGCCCTCCTCAAAGCGAATTGCCTGTGCCAGTGTTGCAGCGGCGCCAACAAGTCCGCGGTAGTCTTTTGCCATTACCTCAATTTTATCCTCGACACACGCAATCGAATAAAATTCCGGTTCTGTTCCCCAACCGGCAACCACACGGAGTGTCAGTGTTGCTTCCTCTCTTGAGGATTGCACAAACTCGCCATAAGGCATCATTTCGTGAAGTACTGCCAAAAGGTTGCGGCTCGGTCTGTCACCGCACCAAACCTTGAGGGGGAAGGAAAGGGTCATCAATTTATCCGAAACAATACGTTCGCTTTTTACTCTCGGTAAGAACATAAGGGCCTCCTATCAAATGTCTGTTGGATTTATTATAGCATACTTTTTTATGGCGCGCAATATAAATTGCAAAATTTTATGAGCCGTTGCGCTTCGTCTCTCTTGGAGATACTCCCATCATTTGCTTGTATTGGCGGAAGAAAGAGGAGTAGTCGCTAAATTCGTATTTGGCGCAAACGTCGGCGGCGGACATTCCACCCGCGAGGTCGGCTTGCGCCGCAAAGAGCTTTTTTTGTGTGATATATTTTTTAAGGCCTATGTGCATTTCCTGCGAAAAAACATTTTGCACGTAGGATTTGGAAAGCATCATCTCGCGTGCCAAAAAGTCGGCATCAAGCGGTTTTTCAAGGTTTTCGGAAATCAGCTTAAGCATAATTTCCACCAAAGGATTGCGCGTCGATTCCACGGGTGTGGAGCTATCCATTCGATAACTGCAAAAGATGAGCAGCTCACGCAAAAGGGAGCGGCAAACAAGCGAGAAATCCTCGGGGGTATAGGTTTCGTGATAGAGGTCGAGCAGCTGGAAAAATCGGCAAAACTCGGTATCGTCACCAATGTTGAGGATGGTCGGCTTTGCAAAGAGCTTTTGGCGGTGCTCGATGGGAATGATATCAGGCGAAAAGTCGAGAACGTAGTTCTCATAGGGTTGTGGCGAGCGAGGGATAAAGTAGTGATAGGTCGCCTGCGGTATCACGAGCAGGTCATATGGCTTGGGGCGGTGCAGAATGCCGTCAATGTTAAAATTGGCGTCTCCGCGCACAAACAAAAGCAGCTCACAGCAGGCGTGCGTGTGCTGTGCATATTGTGCTTGACTCGGGTTTTCGACATATTTGTGTGAAATTTCAAAAATCGGCCCCTTTGACGTTACTTCAAACATTGTCTCGCCTCACTTTCTTTCTTTATCTTATATAGTACCACAAAAAAGTAAGAATTGCAATATAAAAAATAAAAAAACCACTTTCTTTTTCCATTTTATTATGATATACTAAACTTGTATCGGTCTTGAGACCGAAAACTTTGTAGATTTTACACATGAATACAAGGAGGATTTGTATTATGAAGAAAATGAAAGTTGCCATTATTGGTCAGGGACGCAGTGGTCGCGGTATTCACGGCGAGTACTTCCTCTCCAATCTGAACAATAACATCGAAGTTGTTGCCATCGTTGACGAAATCGAAGAGCGTCGCGAAAGAGGCATGAAGGAATTTGGTTGTGACGGTTACGCTTCCTACACCGAGCTGTTCGGCCGTAAGGATATCGACCTCATCATCAACGCATCCTTCTCTCACATGCACTATGCAATCGCTAAGGATTGCCTGCAACACGGCTACAACGTGCTCAACGAAAAGCCCTTTGCAAAGACCATTTACGAGTGCATGGATTTGATGAAGACCGCAAAGGAGAACGGTGTTATCATCACCGCTTTCCACCAATCTCTCTACGGTCCTACCGTTCTCAAGATGAAAGAGATCATCGCATCCGGCAAGATCGGTAACGTAAAGCAGATCAACCTGCGTTACTCCAGCTTTGGCCGTCGTTGGGACTGGCAAACTCTGCAATCCTTCTGCGCGGGCGGCGTTTACAACACCGGCCCTCACCCCATTGGTATTGCGCTTGACCTGATCGATTGGGATCCCCAAGCAAAGGTTGCATATTCTCACCTCGATACCGCCCTCACCCTTGGCGACGGTAACGATATGGCAAAGCTCATCATCACCGCTCCCGGCAAGCCCATTATCGACATTGAAGTGAACAGTGCAGACGGCTTCCCGTCCAAGAACTTCAAGGTTATGGGCGATCTCGGTACCATCACTTGTGGCGTTAGCGGTGCCGTAACCGTTAAGTATCTCATTCCCGAGGAGCTTGAGCCCCGTCAGGTTATCTCCACTCCTCTGACCCACCCCGAAACCCGCAAGCCTATGTACTGTGGCGAAAAGCTGCCCCTGCACGTTGAAGAGATCCCCACCGAGGGCGACCCCTTCAGCACCGCTTGCAACCTGTTCTACAACCAAATGTACGAGACCATTATGAACGGCGCTCCCTTGTACGTAACCGCTGAAAAGGCAAGCAAGGCAATTGAGCTGATTGAGGTTATGCACGCGCAAAATCCTCTGCCGATCAAGTTCTAACCATAGAAAAATTGATACCGGGGTTGTTCTTTTGAGCCCTCCTCCGAGAGGAGGAAAAACACCGCAAAGCGGTGTAGGGGGGAGGCTGCGTGTACGAAAGGAAGGCGCTCTCTTTATTACGAGCAGAATGCGTTAATTGCGCGTGCTCCTTCCGTCTCGCTCCGCTCGCCACCTCCCTCCCGGAGGGAGGCCTATAAAGCGCTGCTAATGCTTTCTCTTTCGGCTATAGAACGCCCCTTGTCTAAACGGAGATAGTCCATGTATAAAATTGCAATACTTGGGTGCGAGAACACCCATGCCAACAGCTTTTTGCGCCAGATCTACAAAAAGGGAAGGCACACCGATATCGAGGTCATCGGCATCTATTCGGACGAGGCGGAGCCCTGCCGCAAGCTGCACGAGGAGTTTGGCGTTCCCGTAATGGAGCGCTATGACGAGCTTGTGGGAAAAGTGGACGGCATTATGGTAACGGCGCGTCACGGTGCCAACCACTATAAATATGCCAAGCCCTATCTGTCCTCGGGCATTCCGATGTTCATCGATAAGCCCGTTACCATCAGTGGGGAAGAGGCGGTTGCCTTTATGCGCGATGCACGCGCGAACAATGTTCGCGTTTGCGGTAGCTCCTGCGGCAAATTCCTGCACGGGGTAGTGGCTCTTTCCGAAAGGATTAAGAGTGGCGGGATCGGGGTTATTCACGGCGGGAAT
>JAZRKS010000140.1:0-3965 GCA_045646445.1 Eubacteriales bacterium
TACGGTATGACCGGCGGTCAAATGGCACCTACCTCGCTGCCCGGACAGGTAACACAGACCTCTCCTTACGGCCGCGACACCAACCATTGCGGTTTCCCGATTAAGGTATGTGAAATGCTCTCCGAGCTTGAGGGCCCCGAATACCTCGCTCGCGTTACCGTTAACAACGTAAAGAACGTAAACAACGCCAAAAAAGCAATTAAAAAGGCATTCCAAAACCAAATTGAGGGCAAGGGATTTTCGCTGGTTGAGGTGCTTTCCACTTGTCCCACTAACTGGGGTATGACACCTCAAAAGGCTCTCCAATGGGTTGACGAAAAGATGATTCCGTATTATCCTCTCGGTGTTTACAAGGATAGAAGTGCTGCAAAGGAGGAATCGGCAAAATGAGTACAAAGCAAATGCTGTTTTCCGGCTTTGGCGGACAGGGTATTCTGTTCTCCGGCAAATTTATCGCCTACAAGGGCTTGATGGAAGAAAAACAGGTCAGCTGGCTGCCTTCCTACGGTCCCGAAATGCGCGGCGGTACTGCAAGCTGCAGTGTGATTGTGAGCGACGAGCCCGTTGGTTCTCCCATTGTTTCCAATCCCGATATCCTTATCGCTATGAATCTGCCGTCCCTTGATAAGTTCGAGGCAACCGTTGTTCCCGGTGGCATGATTTTTGCAGATTCTACGCTCATCGGACGCAAGGTTGCACGCGATGACGTGAAGGTTTTCTACATTCCCGCAACACAGTTGGCGAGTGACAACGGCACTCCCACATTGGCAAATATGATTATCGTTGGCAAAGTTCTTAAGGAAATTGGCGAATACGATGAGGGAAAAATTACGAATGCACTCAAAAAGGTTATTTCCGCAAAGCGTGCAGATATGCTCGAGGTTAACCTGGGTGCTATGCGCCTCGGTGCCCAAAACTGATAGCAAATTGCAGAAAGGGGAATACTATGTTGAATATTTCCATTACAAAATGTGATACGCCCAAGGCAAAGCCAGATGCCTCTACTCTGGGATTTGGTAAGATTTTCACCGACCATATGTTTATCGCGGACTATTCCCACGAATTGGGTTGGCACAATGCGCGCATCGTTCCGTTTGCAAACATTTCTCTCCATCCCGCATCCACCGTTCTGCACTACGGCTCCGAGATTTTCGAGGGTATGAAGGCATACCGCCGTGCTGACGGCAAGGTTCAACTTTTCCGTCCCATGGAGAACATTCGTCGTATGAACAACTCTGCAGAGCGTCTCTGCCTGCCTCAAATGGCAGAAGAAGATATGCTCCAAGCTCTCTTGACTTTTGTTGAACTTGAGCAGGATTGGACACCTTCCGCTCCCGGTACGTCGCTCTATTTGCGCCCGTTCCTTTTCGGTAACGACGAGACCTTGGGTGTTCACGCAGTGCACAACGCAACCTTTGTCATCATCGCATCTCCCGTAGGTAGCTACTACGCAGAGGGCATTAACCCCGTTCGCATTATGATTGAGGACGAAGACGTTCGTGCCGTTAGAGGTGGTACCGGTTATGCAAAATGCGGCGGCAACTATGCCGCAAGTAACCGTGCAGGCGAAAGAGCCGCACAAAAGGGCTACTCGCAGGTGCTGTGGCTTGACGGTGTTGAGCGAAAGTACATTGAAGAGGTTGGTGCTATGAACGTTATGTTCAAAATCAACGGTGAGATCATCACTCCCGCACTTACCGGTTCCATTCTGCCCGGCATCACTCGCAAATCCTGCATTGAGGTCCTCAAAAACGAGGGCTACAAGGTCAGCGAGCGCCTGCTCTCCATCGATGAGCTTTCCGAAGCACTCGAGAGTGGCACCCTTGAGGAAGCTTGGGGTTGCGGAACTGCCGCAGTTGTTTCTCCCATTGGTGAGCTTTGCTACAAGGACAAAAAGTATCCCGTAAACGAGGGCAAGATTGGCACGGTGACCCAACACCTCTACGATACCTTGACAGGTATTCAATGGGGCAAAATTGAGGATGCTTACGGCTGGACTTATCCCATCGAAAAATAATAAAAATAAAGAAGAAAATTTCGAAAAAACCTTGACAAATACTTTTTCAGTATGTTATAATAAGGCATATTTTTGAAATGCGTTGAAGGAATTATTTCTTCTCCTGTATCGGTTGCAGAGAGACGGCGTTTGGTGTGAGCCGTTACCGAAAGAGTAGAAAGTCTCGTTCCGGAGCAGGACCGCAGAACCATTTAGTAAGCGGTCACGGCATGCACCGTTATCATAGCATAGGGCTTGTTTGAGCCCGTGAGGTGACCGACCTTTGTCGGTAACCGGGGTGGTACCGCGAATGAGAAGATTCGTCCCCGAGGTGGATTATGCACATCCGCTTCGGGGACTTTTTTATCGGGGCGGAAAAACTTGAGAGGAGACACACGAAAATGAAAAGAATCAGAATTGCAGATGCAACGCTTTGCCGCGCAGAGAACGCCTTTAGCTTTAAGGAAAAGATCGATATCGCACGTCAGCTTGAAAAGGTTGATACAGATGTGATAGAGCTGCCCGAAATTCAAAACGTTCGCATTGATACGCTCCTGATCAAAACCATTTCTACGTTTGTAAAAAAGAGCACAATCTCGGTAGCAGCAGGAATGAGCACCGAGAGCGTTGAGAATGCCGCCGCTGCACTTTCTACCGCCGCACACGCGCGCATTCGCATCGAGTTGCCTACGTCTCCCGTAAGCATGGAGTACGTTTGCCACAAAAAGCCCGACAAAATGCTTGCATGGGTTGAAAAGATCATCGTCTTCGCAAAAGAGAAGTGCTCCTCGGTTGAATTCTGTGCTTTGGATGCTTCGCGGGCAGAACCCGTATTCCTCGTATCCGTTGTAAATGCTGCTATTGCTGCAGGTGCTTGCGAGGTTACTCTTTGTGATGATGCAGGCGAAATGCTCCCCGACGATTTTGCCGATTTTGTAAAGCATATCGCCGATTCCGTTTGTGTTCCCGTAAACGTACGTTGCAGCAATCAAAACAGTATGGCTTGCGCCAACGCCATTATGGCAATTCGTGCAGGCGCATCGGGTGTCAAGACCGCTGTAAGCGATGCGGGCGTGTCGCTTGAAAGCTTTGCCGATATGGTCAAAAACTGCGGCAATCACTATGGGTTTTATTCCGACATTCGTTACACCGAGCTTCACCGCACCGTCAAGCAAATCGGTTGGGTACTCGATAACGTCAAGAGCGCAAAGGGAAGTGTAACCTCTCTTGTAGTCGATGACGAGCCCATTCACCTCGATGCAAACGATGATAAAGACACCGTTGTTGCTTCTGTTGTAAAACTCGGTTACGATCTTTCCGAAGAGGATAAATCGCTTGTTTATCAAGAGTTTTTGCGCGTAGCTGCCAAAAAGAAGGTGGGAGCTAAAGAGCTTGAAGCCATTGTTGCAAGTGTAGCTCTACAGGTGCCGCCCACGTATGAGCTTGTCAATTACGTTGTTAACAGCGGCAATATCATTTCTACCAGTGCACAAATCACGCTCCGCAAGGACGGAAAAGATATGACGGGCATCAGCATTGGTGACGGTCCTATCGACGCGGCATTTTCTGCTATTGAACAAATCATCGGTCACCGTTACGAGCTGGACGATTTCCAAATTCAAGCTGTTACCGAGGGTACCGAAGCAATGGGTTCGGCACTTGTTAAGCTCCGTTCCGATGGAAAGCTCTATTCGGGCAACGGTATCTCTACCGACATCATTGGCGCGGGCATCCGTTCCTATATCAACGCCGTTAACAAGATTGTTTACGAGGAGGCAGGTCAATGAGATTTTCCTTTTCAACAAAGGGTTGGCACGGCCACACCTTTGAAGAATTTTGCGATATTGCTACCGCTATGGATTTTCGCGACATCGAATTGCACAACATCAAAAACAGTCTGTTTGCCGACAAAGACGGCGCATTTTACAATTATGCTGCCGCTTCGACCGTTCGTCGCTTGTACGAAAAA
>JAZRKS010000141.1:0-2509 GCA_045646445.1 Eubacteriales bacterium
AGCCTTAACAACACCGCGACCGTAGATTTGGGGTAGAACCTTGGGTACTACTAAATCGAGCAGATACTGCCCCTCGTTAGAAACACCACCGCCAATGGAGAGAACCTCGGGTTGTGCAATGTTGATCATGCTTGCAAGTCCGCTTGCGAGGTATTCAATGTATTCTTCAACAACCTCGGTGGCTGCTGCGTCACCCAGACGCATACCGTCAAATGCGGTACGACCGCTTACTTTGCCGGCATCGGCTACGAGCTTGGTCATTGCAGTCTCGCGACCGTTCTTTGCACATTCTTCAAGCTTTTCTTTTGTTGTTCTGATAAGAGCAGTAGCCGAGGAGTAAGCTTCCCAACAGCCGCATCTGCCGCAAGAGCAAGGACGACCGCCAACCTGAATGACGATGTGACCGAGCTCGCCTGCCGCGGAGTTAAAGCCCTTGAGCACCTTGCCGTCGGTGATAACGCCACCGCCAACACCTGTGCCGAGTGTGATCATAACAGAGGATTTTGCACCCTTTGCCGCGCCTGCAATGGCTTCGCCCCAAGCAGCAGCGTTTGCGTCGTTTTCAATGTGGAACTCCTTGATGGGGAGCATTTCACGGAGCATGGGAAGGATGGGAAGATGGCTGAAGGGAAGGTTGTTTGCATAAATCGCTTCACCGCTCTCGTCGCTAACGATACCGGGGGATGCGATACCAACCGATGCAATCTCGCTCATATCAATGTTTGCTTTTGCACAAACATCTTTACAGAGATTTGCGATGTCGGCAACAATCTCTTCGGCCGCTCTTTCCGCACGAGTGGGAACGCTTGCCTTTGCAACAATCTTAAATTCTTCGTTTACAATACCTGCAGCAATGTTTGTGCCGCCAAGGTCGATACCAATACGATACATAATGGGTCTCCTTTGTAATTTATGTTATAATTTTTTTGAGTTTCAATTTTACTCGAACATTGCCTCAATGTCCTCACGGCCGTAATATTGCTTAGAATCGCAAAAACGGCAGGTGACCTCGAGTTTATCGCTCTTGCCCTCGGCAAGCTGCTCGTCAAGAAGGGAGAGACAGTCATTCTTGCCAAGAGAGATGAGCGCCTTTGTGGTGCGCTCGCGGTTGCAGTTGCAACGGTAGTCCACGTCAAGCTCGTCAAAGATGTCAAAGGGGATATCCGTCAGCGCGATGGATGCGATTTCTTCCAGAGAAAGTCCCTTATCAAAGAGAGCCGACACGTTGGAGAGTGCGGGCAGATTTTTTTCAAGCTGATCAACGGTTTCGGGGTCTGCAAAGGGGAGCAATTGAATCAGCACACCGCCTGCCGCACGGCAGGAAAGGTCGGTATCCACAAGCACGCCAAGCGCGCACACGGTGGGAACCTGCTCGCTTTGTGCATAGTAGGCGGCAATATCCTCTGCCACCTCACCGCTGACAAGCTCGATAGAACCGTGATAGGGCTCGTTTGTGCCAATGTCCTTGATGATGTTGAGGTAACCCTCGCCCACGGCACCGCCAACGTCAAGCTTGCCGTTGGGTTTCAGGGGAAGGTCAACCGCGGGGTTTTGAATGTAGCCGCGCACGTTGCCAATGTAGTCGGCAACTGCAAGCACAGTGCCCGCAGGTCCGTCGCCCTTGAGGCTGACGGTAATGGAGTCGGTCTTCTCGCCAAGCATACAGCCCATCAGCGAGGTGACTGTGAGGAGTCTTCCCAAAGCGGCAGTCGCCACGGGAGAAGTATGATGAATGCGAATGGCCTCGTTTACCATTTCGGTGGAGCAGATAACGTGAATACGTGCGCTTCCGTCCGAGGTCATAGCGCGCAGAATAGTCGAAGACATAACAATTTCCTTTGAAAAATATTTTTGATTTTATCAAGCTATATTATTTTAGAATGTTTCGGCTTAAAGCGACATTCTATGAAAGGCTCTCCTTGGGGAGAGCTCCCACCGGAGGTGGGTGAGAGGGGGCCCTCTCCGTCACGCTTGCGCGTACCACCTCTCCCAAAGAGAGAGGCTAAAATGAATTATCGTTTTATCCTTTTTTCGCACGCGCGGCAAAATACCAACGCTCGCAATCGGGTGCGGGAGTAGAGAAATCAAATCCGCCAAAGACGCCAAGCAGCTCAAAGCCCGCATTGGCAAGGAGTTTTTTTACGGTTTCAAGGTCATAGCAGCGCTCAACCTGATGCTCGTCCGAGCGGCGATAACGACCGTCAGAATCCTCCTCGAAAAGGGAAAGATCAAAATCGCACAGTCCCGTTTCGGGGTGATAGGTGTTCTGCCAACCGCAATAGATGGCGGATTTTTCACCGTCTTCCCATATGATCTCATCTTCAAGAACGTAAGCATTGTTGCCATAGGTGTGCTCGAACTTATAAGGCGTGTTCATATCGAACAGGAACAACCCATCGGGGTCGAGATAGTTGTGAACGGTGGCAAAGCATTTTGCAAGATCCTCGGGAGTGAGCAGATAGTTAACGCTGTCAAGACAACAGGTAACGGCACCTACCGTACCGTAGAG
>JAZRKS010000142.1:0-11468 GCA_045646445.1 Eubacteriales bacterium
GGCACCTCCCTTTACACAAGGGAGGCCTAATATAAATCCCCCTAGATATTTCGCGAAATTTACAAATCCCCTTACAAACAAGACATCTGTCTACATCATTATGTTTAAGGAGTTTTACAATGGAAAACAACGAAGAAAAGAAAAACGGAAAAGAAAAAATTTCTAACATTCTTCAAAAGGCATCTGACATTGGCAAAAAGGTAGCTGATAACGTGCAAAAAGGCACACAAGCATTGGCAGAAAAAGCAAAAAACGATCAATATGATCGTAGGATGAAAAAGTACAATCCACTCTTCCCAAAAGAGTTCAAAAGTAAAAACTTTCATCTTCCCAACATTATCCAAATTATAGATGATGCTACAATACGCGACATCGATGTTTGCCAAGGTGCAATGGGATGGCGAAAAAAGATAAACGGAACAGAAGTTCTCTTTTTGTGTGATGAAGCAGTTAAAGCAAGTGGAATATCTTTTGTTCCTGCTGTAACGTGTGATGCTATTTATTATGTCGATAATTTTGATAGAAACAGATACATCAAAACAGACTGCATTTTTAGCAAAGCTCATGAGGAAAGAATGGCAGAACTGAAACATATTGCTTTTACTTTAGGCGCAAAAAAATTCACGGCTGAAATCGTTGAAATAGAAAAAGTTAGAGAAACCAATACACAAAGATCTTCTGGAAAAGTCAACATCAAAGCAGATTTTGCAGTTTCAGAAAAAAATGTTTCTGCTGAATCAACTCAAACTCATTGTCTAACAAATGAAACCCATCAACAGAACAATGCCCAAATAAGTGGAAAAGTTTATGCCGTATTTGAAGGCAGCGATAATCCCCAAAGACCTACTCTAAAGTGGTTTTCACATGATGAGATGATAAAAGGATTAATCGAGATGCGCTGCTCTAACAAGAACGCAATCAAATCCGAAGAGCTAAAATTAGAGGGAACAGCCTCTGCAACGATGTCGCGCACAACCGCCTGTAATCTCGACGGCGTTTTAACAGCCATCTACGATTCAACTCAAGCCAAGCAAACAAAATTTTCAAGCACAAGCATGGAACAACAAGCAACCCGAGAACATTCAAGCAAGTTGATTTATACCGTCGAATTTTAAGCAAAAAACATCATCTACATAAAATCTATAGCCGCCTTTTCTTTGCAAAGTGGGGGCGCAAAGAAAAGGCCAACGAAAAGAAACGCCGAGGATTTGTTTCGCCTCGTGCGCGAGGCGACAAGGGCTCCTCGCCCTTGTCGGCGGAACCTTTTTGAAAAAAGGTTCATCAAAAACTTACTATACAACACACTAAAACTTTCAAGAGAGGAACCACAATGAACTTTTTACCGCTTTCGCGCGCGGACATGGTTGCGCGCGGCTGGGATAAACCTGATTTTGTTTACGTTACGGGTGACGCTTACGTCGATCATCCGTCCTTTGGCGTCTCTATCATTTCGCGCGTGCTTGAAGCCGCAGGATACCGCGTTGCTATCCTTTCGCAACCCGATTACAAAAGCTGCGATGCATTCCGCGAATACGGCCGTCCGCGCCTCGGTTTTCTCGTCACGTCCGGCAATATCGACAGTATGGTGGCGCATTACACCGCATCCAAAAAGCGCCGTAGTTTTGACTATTACTCCCCCGGTGGCGAGATGGGCAAACGCCCCGACCGCGCTGTAATCGTTTACTCCAACCGCATCCGCGAAGCGTACGGCGACGTGCCGATCATCCTTGGCGGTCTTGAGGCATCTCTCCGTCGCTTTGCTCACTACGATTATTGGGACAACAAGGTGCGCCGCTCGGTTCTCGTTGACAGTACCGCCGATATTCTCACCTACGGTATGGGAGAGAACATCCTCTTGCGCATTGCCGAGCTGCTCTCTCGCGGTGTACCCGTCAAAAAGATCCGCGACGTGCGCGGAACAGTTTACCTCTGCAAGCCCGAGGATGCCATTCACTACGAGGTGGCGGCAACCTTTGATTATAACGAACTCAAAAACGACAAGCGCAAGTATGCCGAGGCATTTGGCGTGCAATATAAAAATCAGGATGCCATCAACGGCCGTGCCATTTGCGAGCTTTACGATGGAAAAATGCTGGTGCAGAATCCGCCTATGCCGCCCCTTGAGAGAAGCGAGCTCGACCGCGTTTACGCCCTGCCCTATATGCGCGATTATCACCCTACGTACAAAGAAAAAGGCGGTGTGCCCGGCATTGAAGAGGTCAAATTCTCAATTACCCACAACCGCGGTTGCTTTGGCGGTTGCAACTTCTGCGCTCTTGCCTTCCACCAAGGCAGAACCGTGCGCTCGCGCAGTGAGCAGAGCGTAATTGAGGAAGCGCGCAAAATTACCGCGCTCCCCGATTTTAAGGGCTACATCCACGATATTGGCGGCCCGACTGCCAACTTCCGTTACCCTGCCTGCAAAAAGCAACTCACCGACGGTGTTTGCGCAAACCGCAAGTGCCTCGCTCCCAAGCCCTGCCCCAATCTCGAGGTCGACCACACCGAGTATCAACACCTGATTGAAGAAGTCGAGGCTCTGCCCCGTGTCAAAAAGGTATTTATTCGCAGCGGCATCCGTTTTGACTATCTGCTGGAGGACAAAAACGATGCGTTCTTCCGCAAGCTTGTTAAGGACAACGTCAGCGGTCAGCTCAAGGTCGCGCCCGAGCATTGCTCGTCAGCGGTGCTCGCTTGTATGGGTAAGCCCAACTTTGAAGTCTATGAAAAATTCCGCGAGAAGTTCTTTGACATTACCCACGCCATTGGCAAGGAGCAATATCTTGTTCCCTACCTGATGTCCAGCCACCCCGGCTCGACCCTCAATGATGCCATTGAGCTTGCCGTGTGCCTGAAAAAGGACGGCTACGCGCCCGAGCAGGTGCAGGACTACTACCCCACCCCGGGCACGGCATCTACGGTAATGTATTACACGGGCATTAACCCCTTGACGATGAAGAGCGTTTACGTTGCCACCGACTACCACGAAAAGCAGCTACAACGCGCCCTCTTGCAATACAACCGTCCGCAAAATGCCGATCTCGTACGCGAGGCGCTGACAAAAGCAGGACGCACCGACCTCATCGGCCACACGCCCGATTGCCTTGTTCGCCCTGCCAACACGCACGATCCGAAAAAGGATGGCGGCAAAAAGCCAGGCACTCCCCAAAGAGGTAGCAGAAAAGCACCTCAAAAAGATGCAAAAGGCGCAAAAAGTGCTACCCGTGGCGCAAAATCCACCGCTCGCCCAACGGGCAAGCAGAGCGCAAAAAAGAGTGGACAGGCAAAGAAAAAAAGATAATGAAAAAGGTTTTACCAATCCCGCGATTGGTAAAACCTTTATTTTTTATCTCTCCTTCAATTTTTTTCATCTGCAATTAAGAGAAAGCTCCCCATTGGTTGACAGCTCCTTTTTTTGTGCTATACTATACCTAACAGATTTTGTTGCCACACGCAAATATTTTTGAAAAATTTTCAAATTTTGGGTGATATGGGCATGCCAAATTCTGTTTATTAGGGTAGAGGCTCCCAACAAGCCCAAAACAAAAAAGGAGAAACAAAAATGAAAAAGACACTCAAAACCACCCTTTTGCTTTGTTTAACGCTCACCCTGCTACTCTCTCTTGTAGCGTGCTTTGGCACAAAGGACAAGGAAAATGAAACCACGCCCACAGCAACTACACCGCAAGCGACCACGCCTGCGGCAACCACCCCCGCAGTCACCACACCGCAAGAGAATCCCGACCCCGACAAGCCCGAGGGCGCAACCCTTGTTGATGCGGTTAACGGCAAAAATGCCAAGGAGCTGATTGAAGCCTTTGAAACCGCGTTTACCACCGCCGAAAGCTGCGATTGGTACGCTGAAATGACCATGACCGTGGATGACTTTTCTATGACACAAACCATCTCCATGAAGCTCTTTGACGGTGAGTTTGCTCTTGCTATGGGAACAGACGGCGAGGTTATGGAAATTTACTTTGTGGATGACGTTCTTTACATGAACTCATTTGGCGAAAAGATGCAGATTCCTGCCGACAGCATTGATGAAATTCTCGGCGAGGGTGCTCTTGAAAGCTTTTTGCACATGGCAGAGGGCTTTGAGGTTTCGGATGCAGAGCTTGCCGCCGCAACCGATGCAAAGATCTACCTTTTGGATGGTAAATACATTGTAACTCTGCACTACGTCAACGAGGAAACTGACCTTGAGGAGACCTCCAAATACTACTTCAACGCTGCAGGCAAGATGACCCAAGCAGAAAGCTTTTCCGATGACGGCTATGCGCTCATTACCGTCAACAGCTACGGGGAGCCCGTAGAAGTCACTCCCCCTGCCGATGCAGATGAATATATTCCTGTTGAGGGCGACGAGGGTGATGATACCCCTGTAATACTGCCCGAGGACGAGGATGCGATCTATGCGATTTACAACGACGTTTGCACCACTCTGCAGGAGTGCGAATATATGTCAGTAAATATTTGTATCCTTGATTTTTACTTTGTAATGTACGAGGTTGCAGGCGAGGATAAGCACATTTCCATGATTGATGAGGAAAGCACCGTTGATCAATATTTGATTGATAACGTTGGATACATTAGCATTGATTACAGTGAAAGCCTTGAGGTTCCCGTAGATGATGACTTTTTGGGATCGTTTGCTGCCATCGAGTCGCTCTTCCCCATCAACGCGATTGCTAAAAAAGAGCTCCAAAACCTGCGTTGCAGCTATGATGCGGACTGGGACGAGATTGTAATCGAATTTGATTACAGTGACGAGAATAATACAACCTTGCAATACAAATATGCCCTTGCCGCAGACGGTAGCTACGTTAGCGTCACCGTTACCGAGCTGGTTGACGGCGTTGAGGAAGGCACCTACTCCTACTACTTTGAGGAAGACCCCGATCTTGAAATTCAAATGCACGTAGGCAAATAAGATACCGTTAAAATCTAAAACAGCCACCCTCGGGGTGGCTGTTTTCTTATCTTTTCAATTACTTCTCCGCCTTATTTCTCGCGGCAGTCAGTGTGTTTTTGAGCAGCATGGTGATGGTCATGGGTCCTACGCCACCGGGTACGGGTGTGATGGCAGAGGCGATGGGCTCAACAGATGCAAAGTCTACGTCGCCTGTCAGCTTGCCGTCCTCACGGCGGTTCATGCCAACGTCAATAACGACCGCTCCGGGCTTGACCATGTCGGCGGTGACAAAGTCGGCTTTGCCAATGGCAACCACCAAAATATCCGCCTCGCGTGTGACCTCTGCGAGATTTTGCGTGCGGCTGTGGCAAATGGTAACCGTTCCATTTGCGTGGAGCAGCAGCATTGCCATGGGCTTGCCAACAATGTTGGAGCGCCCGATGACCACACATTTTTTGCCCGAAATCTCCACACCCGTGCGTTCAAGAAGCGCCATAACGCCCGCAGGGGTGCAGGGCAAAAAGCTATAATCACCGATCATAATTTTGCCCACGTTGTAGGGGTGGAAGGCATCTACGTCCTTTTCGGGGTTAATGCGCAGGAGCACCTCGGTTTCGTCGAGATGCTTGGGCAGCGGCAACTGCACAAGAATGCCGTGAATTGCATTATCGTCGTTAAGCTCGTCAACCAAAGCGTTGAGCTCGGCTTGCGTGGTATTCTCGGGCATCTCATATACGCGAGAGTAAAATCCAACCTCCTCGCACGCCTTTTTCTTGTTGCGAACATAGACCTGCGATGCAGGATTTTCGCCCACAATAATGACTGCAAGGCCGGGCAAAAAGCCGTTTTCTTTTTGGAACTGTGCCGTTTCGGCTTTGATCTCCTCGCGAATCTCGGCTGAGATCAGCTTGCCGTCAATTCTCGTTGCCATCATTCTTTTCCTCTTTTTCGGGTTCTTTTTCTTCTGCTTCTTTTTTGGAGAAGAGCTTTAAAAATTTTTGCCAAAGTGCCGCAACCGACTCTTTCAGCTTTTGCATTTCGGTTTTGGTTTCGGTGACGGTCACCTCACCCTCTGCAAGCTCCGCCTCAAGCTTTTTGGCTGCCTCAAATGCGGCATCCTCAAGCACGAGCAAACGCTCACGCTTACGCGTCAGGACAGTGAGAACGAGCAATGCCGCTCCTGCACCGATAAAGCAAACAAGACCGAGCAATTGCGAAATGCGAATGTTTGTGCCGGGTACGTAGAGGCTGTCAGTGCGGAAGCCCTCGATGAACATACGTCCAAAGCCATACCACGTAAAGTAGAAAAGTGCGATTTGACCGTGGAATCTCTTATGCTTGTAAATAACGTTTGCAATGATAAAGCCGATGATGTTCCATACGCTTTCGTAAAGGAAGGTGGGGTGATAATAGAAAGTGTATCCAAACTGCTGCAGACCCATGCGGAAGGTGCCAAAGATGGTTCCCTCGCCCGAGGTCAGGATCAGCTCCTTGTTGAAAAAGAAGAAGCGCGTAGTATCGCCAATTTGATAGCCGTATGCTTCACCGTTGAAGAAATTGCCCCAACGTCCCATTGCCTGCGCGATCATAACGCCGGGTGCCGCCATATCAAAGAGCTTGCGCCAAGAGATCTTTTTGATAAGACACATGATCACAATGCCCAAGCAGCCGCCAATAATGCCGCCGTAAATGCCAAGACCGCCATTCCAAATGGCGATTGCCTCGCCAAAGGTTTCATATTGGTCAAGCGTGGTCAGCACGTAGTAGGCGCGCGCACCGATAACACCGAGAATAACCGTGAGCAGGGCGATATCGATGATATCGTCGGAGATAACGTGCTCGTTCTTTTTGCCGCGCCACATAACGTACAAAACGGCGAAAACGATGCCCAGAGTAATAATTAGACCGTACCAGCGCACCTCAAGCTTGCCAAACAGTGTAAAGGCAATTTTGTTCAGGGTCATTTCTCCAATGCCAAGACCGGGGAAAGAAACGATGGTTTGTTCGAACATAAGTTCTCCTTTCTGTCAGTGCCGCATCACAGGGGGCGAACAACCGACATTGCAAAATATTGGGGTTGATAAAGGGTGTGCAAAAGTTCTTCGAGTTCTTCTTTGGTAATCGATTGCAAAACCGTGGGAACGTCAAAGATTTGAGAGCCGTCGAAAACAAAGGACAACAGTCGGTTTGCAATTTCGTCGGTGGAGTCATAAGCACGGATCTCGTCGGCGTACATCACGCGGCGGCAACGCTCAAAATCCTCCGCCTCAAGGCCGTTCTTTTTGACGGTTTCAAGATAGTCCATCAGGCGAGCATATACCGCCTCGGGGTCCTTAGATTCGCCCGAAATGCAGGTAAATGCAAATTGATTGTTATCGCAAGAATATCCGAACGAGAACGAGGGAGAGACCAAACCCTCCTCAAACAGATTTGCGTAGAACGTACCTGCTTGCGAGAATAAAATTTCATTTAGGAGCGCGACGGAGAGGTCATGGCGCAATTTTTCCTCGGGCAGTGCAAATCTTGCGTTATCCTTGATGCCGATATAGAAGATGGGCTTTGCCACCTGCATTTTTGCCTTTGCCCGTTTGCGGCGCACGCCCTCGGGCTCGGTGGGAAAGAAACGCTTGACCTCTTCTTTTCCCTCGCGCGTTGCAGGCAAAATGCGGTCGGCAACCGCCAAAACCTGCTCGGGGGTGACGTTTCCGCACACCACAAGTGCCATATTATCGAGGCGATAGAATGCATTGTAGCACTCGTAAAGCAGCTCGGGAGTGATTTTTGCAATGGTCTTTCGCGTTCCCAAAACGTTGTTACGTACGGGATTTTTGTGATAGAGAGACGTGACCAAATTCAGGTATGCACGCTCCCACGGGCTATCCTCATCCTCGTGAATCTCCTCGCCAATGATGCCACGCTCGCGCGCTACCGATTCGGCGGTAAAGTGCGGTTGGGTAACAAACGTAAGGAGTTCGGCAAGCGCTTCATCTACGTTTTCGGTGCAGCTGAAGAGATATGCCGTTTTGTCGTAGTCGGTGTATGCGTTGGAGTCTGCCCCAAGTGCCGAAAAACGCGTAAAGGTATCGGTTCCGTCGGGGGCTTCAAAGAGCTTGTGCTCCAAAAAATGCGCGATACCCTCGGGGGCGGTTATATGCTTTTCGCCTACGGTAAAATCGGTGTTCATAGAGCCGTATTTGGTGGCAAAAAGCGCATACGTGTTTGTCATCTTTTTGGGGAAAACGTAAATTGGCAAGCCGCCGGCGTGCTCTATATAGGTGTATCTTTCGCGCAAAAGCGCGGACGTATACTCAATTTTCTTCATCGTTCTGCTCCTCTCCCCCGCCTGTTGGATGCAGGACGAAAACGGTATCAATTGTCATTTGCTGTGCCACGCGAATAACCTCGTCACGCGTCAGCGCGGCGATGCGTGCACTACCCTGTTCGGGCGAAATCGAAACGCCTGCCAGTGCGCGGCCAAGGAAATAAACCTCCATAGCCGAGGGACTGTCCGAAAGTTGACGGTAGGCGTTTGCCATTGACTTTTGCGCCGCTTGCCACTCGGCATCGCTGATGTCCCCCGCGGCAAGAGCGACAATCTGTTTTCTGATTTCAGCTTCCGCCTCTTCGCGGCGGCTATCCTCCAAACTGCAGCAAATGGTGATTGCACCCTTGTATGCGTTGTAAGTGGAAAAGCAGGAATAGCAAAGGCCGAGCTTTTCGCGCACGTTGATAAACAGCTTTGAAACAGGCGACGAAGAGCCCAAAAGCTCGTTGTAAAGTGCAACTGCGAAAAAGTCCTCATCCTGCACGGCGGCAGGGGTACGCATCGAAAGCACGAGAGCACTTTGGTGCACGGGCAAATCCTCGCACACTCTTTGCTCTCTCTCGCGGCGCTTGATATTTGCCACGTTTGTGAGAGGAATGGAGGGATTGTTTTGCTCAATTGTTTCGGGATTGATTGCCTCTGTGCCAAGTCCTTTTGCAAGGGCATCGATAACGCTATCCGTGCTCGACGCGCCAACGTAAAAGGCGTGGAGCGAGAGGTTTTGATAGAGTTCTTTCCAATAAGCGGTCAGCTCCTCGGGAGTGACTGCCATCACCTCTTCCTCGGTGCCGTAAAGCGGAATGCCACAGGGCTCACTGTCAAAGGTCAGCTTGCGGCAACGGTCCATGGCATAGCTTTGCGGATGGTTCTTTTTTGCACGAATGGCATCGCGTTGCAGCTGCTTTTCGCTCTCTACGTAACTCGCACGCAACAACCCGTTCTCATCCAATGCAGGTGCGAAAAATACCTCGCGCATCATTTTGACAACCTCAAAAAGGAGTGTTTCACGCTCGGCCACACCGTTGGGAAGATACTCCTTGCCCAAAACGTTGGCGCAAAGACCAAACACCTGCGCATCGCCTCGGTAGAAGTTGCGTACCGAGAGCTCGGTGCCAAACAGATAGTCGAGGCGGCGATTGATAGCGGAAATATCGGGATAGCTTTCGGTACCGCGCAAGAGCACGGCAAGAAGGAGCGAGGTCATATAGGGCTTTTGTCCCTCAATCGGCAAAACTGCCGAGAGCGAGAGCATTTCGGTTTTGAATTTTTGCGTTTGACAAAGCCGCAACGAAAGGTTTTGGCTCAGCCGCAGTTCGGTTGGAATCATATCGGTTTCCTTTGTTTGAAAATTGCGGCTCAATACCGCTTGGTGCCGTCGTCATCAGGCTCGTTGGAAAAATCGGGCTCGGTGACGGCAGGCGTTGTCTCCTCGGGCGTTGTGACCTCTGGAGTTGTCTCTTCGGGAGTGGTTTCCTCGAAGGGCGTGGTTACGTTCTCATTGGCGACTGTGGTAACGTCTGTCGGTGCTCCAAAGAATTCGCAGGAGCAAAGGAGCAGCAATGCTACCGAAAGGAGAACGGCACAAATCAGTTGCGAGATGCGCATCAGGCCTCCAGCGAGCGCAAATACTTGATGCAGCGCTCTACCTCTTTGATGCCCGTGGGATTGAGTGTTTCACTCTCAACAACCATTTCAAGACCGTGTGCAATCGCATATTCGCGAACGGCTGCAACGGGTGCAGTTCCCTCACCCAGAGCGCGACCTTGTCCGCCGGCAAGTCCGTCCTTGAGATGAATCACACTTACGCGGTCGCCAAGACGCTCAAGGAGATCGATGGGGTCTTGTCCTGCAGCATAAGCCCAGAAGGTGTCAATTTCAAACTTGATGTTGGTGCAACGCTCGAGCACCTCGTGCGGAATTTGACCGAACTTGTTGGGCAGGAACTCGTCCTTGTGGTTGTGGTAGGAGAGCGTGATACCGTGTTGCGCCAAGAGAGGTTGTGCCTCGTTAACGAGTGCGACAAATTGACCGAGCTTGAGGCGATCGGAAAGATCTGCCCACGGAATGATGATGTTCTTGTTGCCGATGATCTTGTGGTAAAGAATGGTGCCCATAATGCGGTCGGGGGCGAGCTCCTCCCAGCCGGTGTGCGTGCCGCTGATGCGAAGACCCGTTTCGCGCAGCATTCTGCCAACCTCGTGTGCGGAGTTGCCAAAGAAGCCCGCAAACTCAACAGAGGCGTAGCCAAGCTCTGCAACCTGCTTCATTGCCTTTTCAAGTCCCTTTTGGGTGATGTCTCTTACACTGTATAATTGCAATCCGTATTCCATAAAATTGTCTCCTTTTTTTGCGGCATTTTTGCCGTTTAATCTTGTTAACAAGATTATTATACCGCATTTGGATGGAATTGTCAACAATATGCGGCGTTTTTTCAACGATTGTTCCAAAACAACCTTCTTAACGGGCAGGGTCTTGGTGGTGCCTGACCGTTCGCGGCAGCAAAAGCGAGGGTTTCCTCGCGCCGACTGTCTGTCCGTGAACTGACAAATCTACTTAGAAATTTGTTGTGCTAGAGTTCTTGAAAGGGGCGTGGGGGAAACTTCTTGCAAGAAGTTTCCCCCACAATCTCTATGCAATTTTCAACTTAAAACAATCCGGAAATCTTGCCGTCGTCGTCGACGTCGATGCGCTCGGCGGCGGGAGATTTGGGAAGACCGGGCATGGTCATAATGTCGCCCGTCAGGGCTACGATAAAGCCGGCACCGGCAGAAACCTTAACGTTGCGAACGGTAACGGTAAAGCCCTCGGGAGCTCCCAGCTTGGTCATATCGTCAGAGAAGCTATACTGCGTTTTTGCCATACATATGGGCAGTTTGTCGAAACCAAGAGAGGTCAGCTTGTCGATTTCCTTTTTTGCAGCAGGAGCGATGACTACACCGTCACCGCGGTAAACGTTCTTAACAATAGCCGCGATTTTATCCTCAATGCTACCCTCGAGTGAGTAGGAGAAACGGAAATCGTGAGGCTCTTCGCAAAGACGAACAACCTCCTCGGCAAGCTCCATGCCGCCCTTTCCGCCCTCTGCCCACACATTGGAGAGAACAACGTTAACACCAAGCGTTTTGCACTTCTCTATTACGAGTGCAACCTCGGCATCGGTATCGGTCGGGAAACGGTTGACAGCAACCACGCAAGGAAGTCCGTAAACATCCTTGATGTTGGAAACGT
>JAZRKS010000143.1:0-3275 GCA_045646445.1 Eubacteriales bacterium
CAGCAATGACAATTACGAGCTCAACGATTGTAAAGCCCTTTTTGTTTGTGTGTTTCATGGTTTTTTCTCCTTTTAATTTTTTTTGAGAGATATTCCAAAACACCCTTTTTTCGATAAAGAAGTATCGTATTTTATTGTTTCGAAACCGTGAACGTGCGCAAAAATGCCCAAAAACCGCCGTATAGCACGATTTTTGGGCGTTTTTTTCGTTTTTGAGGGCTTCTTTTTTCCGCTTTTGACTAAAATCTTGACTGCGAATTTTTGGTTTTTCTCGCGCCGGTTTTTTCGCAGTTTCGCGGCGCTTTTTTGTGTTTTTTTCGGGAGGAGCAAGCCCCTCCCCTACCAAGATACATACCGGCAACCGGTAGGGGAGTCCCTTGGGGCTCCCGCGAATAAACCTCGCCGCAACTGCGAACAATAAAAAGGCGCGCCACGGCGATTTCGCCGTGGCGCGAGGGTTATTCAAATTTTAACGTTTAAGTTAAAGTTGATTTAATTTACTTAGTCCAAGAGCCGGTGTATGCAACTGCGGGAGATCCTTTATCACTACCATTGATGATATCTCTTTCGGTTGCATCTACAGCAACGCCTGCGCTGATGATGGTAACACTGAAAGTAGGAGCGGTTCCGCTAACAGAAAGGCTGCCAGTATTGTTAGGTGAAAATCTGCCGACAATGGTAGCAACTCTGTCGTCGGTTGCAGTCAATTCGCATCCGGAAACAGTGTTGGTTCCTTCAAAGGTTATTGCCTGAGGGTGTTTTACCTTGCCTACATTTTCGCCCGTCACATTGTCCATATAGACATGACCAACATATACTGCTACGCCATATTTACCGCCTACGGTGCAATCTTCAACGGTGGTGGTGTTAAGGGTAAGCGAGGAGGTGTTGTTGAGCTGGCCTACAAAAACAGCAGAACCCTTTACGTCTGCGTTGCCGAAGTGGCAATTCTTAAACGTAACGTTGTTGAACGCAATATTAGAATTAGTAACATAACCCAAGAAGCCAGCACCATATTGGGAAGCTTGTTTTTCGGCGTTATCGTCAGATACTGCGAAACCGGAATTGTTTACAACACCGGAAATAGTGTGGTTGTTGCCATTCAAAGTAAAGTCAACATCGAGGAGATTGAGATTGAAGGAAGCGCCCCTCAGGTCGATATCAGCTTCAAGGTTGATAACGATGTTTTTACTCGTTACGGTAGCGATGTCATTGACCAGAACTTCTCGTGTAAAACCTGCAAGACCTGCGGGTTGTTCACCGTCGGCGAGAGCCTTAAAGTCGGCAGCGAGCTGTGCAAATTGTTCTGCAGTGCTGATGGTGAAGGTAGCGGTGTTGCCTTCAATTACAGGAGTGGGGTAATCTTCCTTCGGGGTGTCGCCGGAGAGGGAGAAGAGAGCGTGACCCTCAATGTCAGCACCCTTGGGGTAAATAACATTGTATTCACCGTCTACGTAAACGATTTGCTTTGTGTTTTGGTCATAGAAGAAGTAAGTGCCGGCAACGAGAGGAACGTACTTGTCGCCGTTAAAGCCTGCTTCTTGGAGAGCTGCAACCGCATCATTGATGGTAATGCCACCCAAGAATGCGTTTTCAGCTGCGAGAATGGTGTTCATTTGACGAACGGCTTGCATATCAGAGGACTCGTTCGCTTTCTTAATGAGATTGGTGAACGTGGGGATCAGCACTGCTGCAAGAATGGCAATTACAGCAATAACGATGACGAGCTCTACGATTGTAAAGCCTTTTCTGTTGCTTTTTTTCATTTTGAAATTTCTCCTTTTATGTTATTTTTAGCAACACAAAATTCCCCCCTCGAGATTAAAGAAGTATCGTAATTCATTGTGAACAAATTATTACGAAAAAACATTCTTTTTTCTCTAAAAGGTTATTTTGATGACTTATTATAGCACAAAAATGTGGCAGTGTCAACCCTTTTTGCCAAATCTTGACTCAAAAAACACCAAAATTACACACTAAGATACAAAATAGGTTGTATTTTTTTGCTAAAATAGTCCTGCGACTGCAGGGAAAATAAAAAAATCGCAGTCAAAAAAATAGTCAAAGGAGACAGTATTTATGGCAAGAAAAGGCGAAAACATCTTTAAGAGAAAAGACGGACGGTGGGAGGCGCGTTATATCCATCACCACGACCCAAACGGACGCGCGGTTTATGGCTACGCTTACGGCAAAACCTACAGCGACGCCAAAAAGAAGCGCCAAGAACTGGTGGCGCAGTGCGATCCCCTCTCTATTTTGCCACAAAAGGTTACTACTTTAGAGGCGCTTTGTGCGCATTGGCTGGCAGACGTGAAAATTTCGGTAAAGGAATCTACCTTTGCGCAATACCATCGGCTGGTAACAAAATATATTTTGCCGCGGCTGGGCGACGTGCCGCCCGAGGAGATCACCCCAAAGGTGGTGAGCGCGTTTGTGGAAGGTCTTTTGCAGCGCGGCGGATTGTTTGGGGCAGAGCTCTCCCCAAAAACCGTGAGCGGCATTTTGACTGTTTTGAAATCGATTTTTAAATTTGGCGTGCAAAACGAATTTGTTGCGCGCGGCTTGGAGGGGGTCCGCTACCCCGCCCGCGAAGGGAAAAGCATTAAGATCCTCACCGAGGAGAACCGCAAAACGTTGGAGGGTGCACTCACGCAGGGAACGGGCGCGGTTGAGCTTGGCATTTTGATCTCGCTCTTTACAGGCATGCGCTTGGGCGAGGTTTGCGGCTTGACGTGGCAAGACGTTGATCTGCAGGCGCGCGTGATCTACGTGCAACGAACCGTCGAGCGCATCAAAAACCTCGACGGCACGCAAAAAGGATGTACTAAACTCATTATATGCGAGCCCAAAACACAAAGTTCGGTGCGGTGCATTCCTATTCCGCGTTATTTATTCTCGCGCCTGCGCGAATACCATAACAAAGCCGCCCCAAGCCGCGAGGGGGCGTGTTTTGTTCTTTCGGGCACCGACGCCCCCGTGGAGCCCAACGTATTATATAATAGGTACAAAAAAATTATGCGCGCGCACGGCATGAACGAATACAGCTTTCACGCTCTGCGCCACACCTTTGCCACCCGATGCGTTGAAGCCGGCTTTGATGCAAAATCCCTCGCCGAAATTTTAGGCCACCGCAGCATTGCCACCACGCTCTCGGTTTACGTTCACCCCTCTATGGCGCAAAAGCGCCGACAAATGGACAAGCTCGGGCCTTCGTGATTGTGGGGGGACGCGTTTTTTGCGGGGGGAACTTCTTTCGAGAAGTTCCCCCCCCCCCC
>JAZRKS010000144.1:0-3683 GCA_045646445.1 Eubacteriales bacterium
TTTGGTGATGGAACCCACCACGATTGCGGGAATGACCCCCTCGCTGTCAAATTTCAATTCTTCAATATTCAACATAGTAATCCTCCATTCTGCCGCTGCGCGGCGGCACAAAATGATGATGAAATTCCCGTGTCGCCTGCGACAAAAATGGGTTGATCCCCATTTTTAGGGAATTTTACGCGTGAAAGAGGTGCATCTGAGATTTTTGCTTGCGTAACTTTCACGCTAACCTCGTGTAAAGTTGCTTATTTGACACGCATCGCCTTGATGCGTTCGGCGTTGGGTGTAACAACGCAGGACCAGTTGGTGTGATAGATGACAAGACCCGGCTTGCCGCCCGCGGGCTTTTTAACGTTGCGAACGAGGGTGTAATCGACCTCAACATTCTCGCCGTCCGCGCCCTTGGAATAAAACGCGGCAATCTCTGCTGCCTCGGTAAAGTTCTCGGCAGGGGGATCGTCACCGCCGGTCAGCATGACCGTATGAGAACCCGGCATACCCTTGACATGGAACCAAAAGTCGTTTTTACCTGCCACCTTGTGAGTGATATATTCATTTTGCAGATTGTTTTTGCCGCACAGCACGCGATAGCCGCCCGAGGTGCGGAACTCGGCAACCGTGGGCGTGGGCATCTTTTTGGCAAGCGCGTAATTCTTCATACGCGACGCGTAGCCCGAGCGGTAGAGCTCCTCGCGGATCTCGGCAAGGTCTGCCGCTGTTTCGGCGTGTGTGAGAGAATCGAAAACGGTATCAATGTATCTCAGTTCCGCCTCACCGAGAGCAATCTGCTTGGTCAGCTCCACGCGAGCGGTTTTGGATTTGTTATACTTTTTGTAATAGACCTGTGCGTTTGCCGAGGGAGAAAGACGGTTGTTCAGAGCCACCGTGCAGGTGCCAAAGGTGCCGTCCTCGCGGTAGTCCTCGTAGTCGGTGAGTGTTGCCTCACTCATACCGCGCGAGAGCTGATAAAGATTGCCTGTGATAAGGTCGGCATATTTTTTGTATTCCTCGCCACGCTCACAGTCGGCAAGCTCGCCGCGTTGCAGCTCTATTTTCTTACGCAAACGTGCATCGGCATTGGTCAAAATTTTCAAAATATCTGCCGCGCGCTGACGGATGTGGTTTTCCCTGTCGCGCGTGTGGAAGAAATCATCCAGCATCTGCCCCGCACTCTCATACGGACGGAGTTCAAAATCACTGCCATAGTGGCGCAATTCGCAAAAGGCATACTCCACGGGTTTGCTGCCCAAAAGAACCATTGCAGGGGTGTAGCTCGACGAGCGAACCATTTCGATAACACCTGAAAAATTCTCCCAAAGCTTATCCACACGGCAAATTCCTACGGGAGAATCGGTCTTTCCTGTGGTGCGGTAAACAATCTCTCTTGCAACCGCCGCGGAAATACCGAGGAAGGTTCTGCTAATCCATTTATCGGCAGGATGCTCAGGGGATGCTTTTTTCCAAAGCTCCCAAAAGCTCTCGCTTGTAACATCGAGCGGATTGGTCTTCTCTTGCGGTGGGGGGAGCTCATAGGTCATACCCGGCAGAACCTGACGGAGCGCCGAGGTGGAAAAATCAACGGGGTGAAGAACCGCCATGATGCGTTTGTCATCGTTGAGAAGCATCAGGTTGCTGTGCTTGCCCATAATCTCACAAACAAGATAGCGGCGGCAGTCAAAGCCCATCTCGTCGCGGGTTTCAAACTCGAGCGTTACAACGCGCTCAAAGCCCTCTTGACGAAGGTCGGATAGCTTTGCACCCTGCAAATGCTTACGCAAAAGCATACAGAGCATGGGGGGCGATTGGGGGTTCTCTTTTTGCTCGCCGGTAAAGCCGAAACGGGGATTGGAAGAGCCCGCATTGATGAGAAGGCGCTTTCCGCCCTCAAGACTACGCATCTGCAAAACAATTTCGTCGCGCTCGGGCTGGAACACGCGCTCAATGCGCGCACCGAGTGCCTTTGCCTTGACCTCGGCAATCATACACGCAAGCATTCCTGCATCAAATGCCATCTTTTATCCCCCTTTCTAAAATTCTTTATAAAATATTATAACATATTCTTGCAATTTTTACAAGTAGGTGTTATAATAAATTTAGAAAAGCTTAGAAATGACGTTAGCGTGAAAGTTTTGCAAGCAAAAAAAACAAAATCCCCCCCTTTCACACACAAAATTCCCTAAAAATGGAACCACCCCATTTTTGTCGCAAGCGACACGGGAATTTCATCATCATATTGAACTGCCGCACAGCGGCAGAATGGAGATTTTTATGAGAATGAACAGAACCGTAATTGGCATTGACGTAGGCGGAACAACCACCAAAATTGTGGGCTTTCGCACAAATAACGCGGGTGAGCAGGAGCTCATCGCACCGCAATTCGTGCGCGCAACCGACCCCCTGACCTCGATTTATGGCGCGTTTGGCAAATTCACCGCCGAAAACAACCTCACACTCGCCGATATCGACCGCATTATGATGACGGGTGCGGGCTCGGTTTACGTCAAAGATAAAATTTACAACCTGCCCTGCACTCCCGTGCCGGAGTTCACCAGCAGCGGTGTTGGCGGTCTTTACCTCTCAAAGCTTGATGAGGCCATTATCGTTAGCATGGGCACGGGAACTGCGCTCAATCACGCAAAGCGCATAGGTGATAAGTATGAAATTAAGTATCTTGGCGGCACGGGTGTGGGCGGAGGTACGCTCGTAGGACTTTCGCGCAAGCTCATCGGTGTGGACACCATCGAGCACATCGAGCAGCTCGCGGCAGACGGCAATCTCGATAACATCGACTTGCGTATTAAGGATATCGCACAGAATCACTCCTACCACGACATTAACGAAAACCTTACCGCCGCAAACTTTGGCAAGGTTTCGGATATAGCAACGGGAGCAGATCTTGCCCTCGGCATCTCCAATATGGTAGCCGAAACCATTGCAATGCTTGCCATTTTTGCAGCACGTAGCTACAAAATTCAAGACATCGTGCTCATTGGTAACCTGACCACCATTGCACCTATCCGTAACGTTTTCGAGTCGCTTGGAGACACCTTTGGCGTGCATTTTATCATCCCCGAAAATGCACAGTTCGGTACCGTAATCGGTGCAGCGCTGAATAAAGATTGATTTTTATAAATGTTGCGGGGGAACCTATTCCGAAGGGATTTTGTTTCCCCGCAACCCTTCCAAAAAGCACTCACACAAAATAAAAAGAGGATAGCTTCGTGCTATCCTTTTTGTGTTGCGGGAGGTCGAGGGCGCCGTTCCTACAATAGTTGTTATTCTTTCTTGTAGGGGCGACCATTGGTCGCCCGTTTTTATACACGATAACCGTCTGTTTTCGGGCGACCGATGGTCGCCCCTACAAGGTATCCTTAACTTTGCATTCTGCACTCTTTACCTTGCGCGGACTGTCTATCCGCGAACGAACGACTTCCCTTTTTGACCTTTTGTGAGAGAGTTTTTTGGAAGGGGTGTGGGGGAACCTCTTTTTGCAAAAAAGGTTCCCCCGCGTCTATTCCACAAAAAACTCAATCCATACTCTCAATCACCCAAACGCCGCCGCGTTTGATTTCGATAAGGACACAGTTGCCCTTAATCTCGTTGGAGACCGCCCATTGATGACGGCGCGAAATGCGGCCGTTCTTAAGGGGATACTTGCCCCCTTCGATGGTGATGCCTTTGAC